>JAAUUE010000051.1 GCA_012031635.1 Coleofasciculaceae cyanobacterium SM2_1_6
AATGGTCTCATTACTTGACCATTAAGCCTTTGATTGATAACTTTTTGAACTTCCGATTCCGTAAGCGTTGATAATAATTGGCTCTCAATCCAGTCATTAATTTTTAAATTCGTATTTGGCAAAGCAGAACCCACTGTATCCCCTGCAATAATCAGCGCTTTGATTACTGAAACGAAATTAGTATCTACTTGCCAATCATCCAAAAAGACATTCAACAACTCACGACGCTTGATCTTAATATCACTAACTGTCCACTCGGTAGGACGCTTGACCGATAGCTTTAGCTGCTTTGGTAAACCTAGTTCTTTTACGCCATACTTTAGCAATCCACGAAAATATTGTGATTCAGTATAAAGATAGATGCGATCGCTACCTGAGCCATCACGAATTTCACCAAGTTCATCACTAGCTGCCTGTTTGCGAGAGTCCCAACCTAGCTTCAGATGATGACCGCCTGCTGCCGCTAAGTGCGACCATAAAATCAGCATCAGGACATTGCCGTAACCATTCCCGATATTCCCAAGCAAGTAGCATTGATGCTAACTCATGACGGATTAACTGGGGATTTTGCATAATATCTCGCTTGCCTCTTACTAGTATCTGAAAATGATCGTTAGCCTTGCCCCAGTCGTGCAAATAGGCAGCTAATCTGGCAGTCGAGCGCAAAGTCACCCCATCACAAGCTAATCCAAACTGTGCGATAAGTCCTTCTCCTAAAGTATCAACCAGAGTTGTCACTGCCTCCACTACATCGGCGGTATGTCCAACCAGAGAATAGGAGCCTTTCCATTTGCCTTTCTCGTAAGATTTTGCTAATAATCTTTCTGGCTCTAACTTACTCTTCATTGCTTACCTCCTTAACAGAATGGAACCAGCCACAACCAAAGTGTTTACGTCCACCCCATGCCTAAACTTTGCAACTTAATAGAGTCATCATCATTTAATCCTTCAACTACAACTCCATACCCCCACAATATGCTTATGTTTTATTTGTAGCGATCGCCTAGCAATATCTCCTAGTTCATTACTGTCAATATAAACTTGTGCCGTAATTTCTAGCCTTTCAATGGATTTTTTACAGGATTCTAAAAAGTAAACTGGCAAATCAGAATGATCTATTACTTCAAGCTTAAAAGTAACAATTCTTGCCTTCAGAGTATTACTGGGCTGAATCAATCCCAATCTAGGCTGAACTAATCGGATTAAATGACCTCGAATATCTAATACTTGATTTTGTAGGAGGCTATACCAAGAACGTACCTGCTCCGAAGGACACCTTATATATAGTTTAGAAATGCGTTTACTCAAGTTAATAACTTTGTTCCCATTAGGTATTCCAGTAATACTTGAAATCAGTACGTTAGAAGGTATTATTTTTTCTTCTGATAACTCTGAACTCTCAAAAATTTGCTGTTTTAAGGGATTTTCTATATTCAACAAGTTTTTCTTTATTGCTGAATATAATGAGTATCCATGATCGGCAGGTAAGGTCTTTCCTTGCAAGCTAAACTGAATTTCCATGAAAGTCATTATTTTTTCTATTTATCTATAGTTGGAGTACATAAAATTGATTTCATCTCTGACCATTTCCACTAACTCAGGTGGCGCGATCGCCTTAGCACCCTTGCCATAAAACAAAATCCACCTTTTTACTTCATTTAGCCCCCGGGCAACAAAGTGTAGAGTTAGCGCACCATCAGTATGTTCTTCGAGCTGCTGGGTAGGATGCCAACGCCGTTCACGAATGAAGGGAGCCGTCCGTACATCAAACCAAATTGAGATTTGAGTAGGAATGCCGCCTACCTCGTGCTGAAAAGCCATCTCAAAATGCTCCTTGGCATCAAAGGTCGGATCGATCTCAAAAATTTTATCTAGTAAAACTATGGATTGAATCCGATCGATGCGAAACCAACGAGTATCTTGGCGTAAATGACAAAACCCAGTCACGTAGGGATTCGATCGTGAAAAATGCAAAATATAAGGATCCAACTCCCTCTCAGAATGTTCATTACGCCCTGCTGAGTAGTAGCTCATTTGAACCCGGCGTTTTTGCTGACAGGCAACCTCTAGTTTTTGCCAAATCTCAGGATTGAGATTAAGCTCTGCCCCTTCTCGGAACATAACTCGATCGCTAGCCAGTCCTTGCAAGTCTACCCAAGTTTGTTCGGGAATACGTCGACTTAACTGTTCGATCGCTGACTTTAACTCAGCTTCATAAACAGAACCAGAATGGGATTGAAGGATCTTAGCTCCTAACGTCAAAGCAAAAAGCTCGCCTTTTGTTAGGGGAATACTATCTAATCGCCAGTTCGGATCGCTGTAGTAGTATCCTCTTTGTCGATCGTTTTCAATGGGGGCATTGTAGCGATCTCGTAAAAAATCAAGATCGTTGCGGATTGTGCGCTCACTTACTTCTAGGGAAGTGGCAAGCGTAACTGCCGTATACCGATCTGATGAACGAAGGAGTCGGTCTAGCTCTAGTAGGCGTTCTAAATGTCGAGACATACTATCTAACCTCCACTAAGAATCAGCTTACAAGGTTAACCCGGCAAAAAACTTGCAGGGTTGAAAAATATATTAAAGTTATAGAAATCTCTTTAAAATCTCCCCTAGGGTCGCCTCGATCGCCCCACTATTGGAAAGATTACCTAGGGTTTATTCTAGAGTAATTCCTATTTGGAGAGATTATGCGATCGCTGGGATAGGGTTATGATTTTTTGTATATTCTCGACTTCTAAGAGTAATGAGCGAAATCCATGTTATTCCAGTCTATAGTTATCAACGTCGAAAAGCCCGGTATCTTATTGAGCGTTTACCCGACAAAATTACCCTTGAGATGGTAGAAATCCCGGCGGGGAGTTTTGTGATGGGAGCGCCGGAGACTGAGGCGGAGAGTACAGATGACGAGCGCCCACAGCATGAGGTAAATATCTCAACATTTTGGATGGGGAAGTATCAAGTGACTCAAGCCCAGTGGCGAGTAGTGGCATCCATGAAGCAAATAGAGCGAGAACTAAACCAGACCCATCTCATTTCAAAGGAGATAACCTACCAGTAGAGCAAGTATCGTGGCTGGATGCCGTGGAATTTTGCAAGAGGCTATCGGTACATACAAAGCGAGAATATAGACTCCCTAGCGAAGCAGAATGGGAATATGCCTGTCGAGCCATGCCTTCACCGCCCCCAGGAGAATCCCCCATAGCTGACGGTTCCTATAACTATGATGGTTCGATCGCTTCAGGTATTGTCAGAACAAGAGGACAAATTTATTCACCATTTCACTATGGAAAGACAATTACAACTGATTTAGTTAACTACAATGGGAAACATCCCTACGGACAAGCCCCCAAGGGAGAATGGAGAGAAAAAACAACCCCTGTAGGAAGTTTCCCTCCCAATGCCTTTGGGCTGCACGATATGCACGGGAATGTTGGGAGTGGTGCGAGGACGACTGGCATAGTAATTATAATGGCGCACCAACAGATGGTAGAGCATGGGTAGATAGTAATAACAATTATTCTCAAGAAGAAGTGGGAAAGTTGCTGCGTGGTGGTTCGTGGGTCGGCTATGGTAGGACAGTTATCAGTTATCAGTTATCAGTTATCAGAAAAAGCAAAAGGTAAAAAGGTAAAAAGAAAAAGTGAAGAAGCCCATTTTTCCTTTCTACTGCTATGTTAACTGTTCACTGTTAAATGTTCACTGATTGAATCGTTTCCCCCGTAATCATAAATTTAATCTGGGCGATCGCACAATTTCTGCCCTCTACGATATCCTTGAAAGTTTGATTCAGGCTCGGTATGCCAAGGAGAAATTAACCTTACTGGAACCCTTGAACGGGAAGTTAGATTTATTGCGATACCAAACCAGACTGATGCTCGATTTTGATCTAATTAAGCCCGATCGCTACGAATATGTAGGTCTGCCCCAATATCCAGCCCCCTTTACCCTCCTCTACCTCTGGAGTTGTCTCCGTAACAATCCAAATGCCTTTATTTGTTGTTTCTTCCATATCTACCCTTATTTTTGATTAATTTCTTCTTCATATTTAGCGATCGCTTCTTCAATTACTGAATTGGTTATGTCTGAAATATCAGACTTGGAATAAATCGTAGCAAGGATAAGATAATATTATTGTCAGTTTTTAGATAGTAAATAACTCGATAACCACCACTTTTTCCCTTTTGAATATTACTGTTTCTGAGCCGCTCTAAAAACTTGATATTTAATTCCAGTTATTCGATCGCCAATGATTTCACCAGCTTGAAGTTTCTCAATTAAAGATTGAAGATCACTACGAATTGAACGATAGCGTTTGGCAAGATTTTGTAAGTCTCGTTTAAAGCGAGGAGTAATCTCTATCTGGATTGGGGATGATTCATTCTGCATCAATGCCTACCCACATTTCTGATAGAGGAATAGTTTGCCCAGCTAACGCTTCAGATAAACCCTGCTGAATACCTTGAATGACAAATTCAGTAGGTGTTTCCTCCAGATCAAATTCTTCTTCATCAGTCATTAAGACAATCACTCGAACACGCTGGGGTTTAACTATTCCCAAGGCTCGATCGAGGATCAGTTGTCCACTTTCATTAATTGTGCCAGCAGTTTCAAAGGCTTTCATTTTTGTGACTCCTAGAAGGAAGATAAATTAAAGATAGTATTTTCTCTCAACTAAGTTGAAAGTGAGCTTGGGCTGGGGTGGTTTGGCTAATTAACTTGCCTTGGGAGATCACATATTTGGCAACAGAGCGTTTTTGAATAGCCGTAAAGCGATCGATCGCATCCAACACGATCAGATTGGCAGGTTTCCCGACCCCAAGCCCATAATCAGCAATACTCAAAGTCTTGGCTCCATTCACCGTGATCATGTCATAGCAAGCCTCTACCTCCTTACGTCCCGTCATTTGGCACACATGGACAGCCATCAACGCCACATCCAGCATACTGCCTGTCCCAAAGTTGTACCACGGGTCTTGGATACAATCATTCCCCAAGCTCACATTCTGCCCCTGCTGCCACAACTCCTTGACTCTGGTAACTCCCCGGCGCTTGGGGTAGGTATCGGTTCTGCCTTGGAGAGTGATATTAATCAGGGGGTTGGCAATAAAGTTAATGTTGGTGCGTTGCAGGAAGCCCATCAGCTTAAAGGCGTAGGCATTATTGTAGGAACCAAAGGCGGTGGTATGACTGGCACTCACCCGTGACCCCATCCCCGTGCGGATCGCCTGCGCCACCATCACTTCTAAGAATCTTGACTGGTCATCATCGATCTCATCACAGTGGATATCAATTAATTTGTCGTACTGTTCCGCCAGGGCAAAAATGCGCTGCACCGACTGCACCCCGTTTTCTCTGGTGAGTTCGTAATGGGGAATCCCTCCCACCACATCGGCTCCCAGGCGGAGAGCCTCTTCGATGAGTTCCCGGTTGGCGGGTTTGCTGTAGATGCCATCTTGGGGAAAGGCGACTAGTTGCAGCGTGATCCAGTCTTTGACGGCGGCTTGAACTTCTAGTAAACCCTGAAGGGCAAGGAGTTGGGGTTCACTCACATCTGCATGACTGCGAACAAAGAGAACCCCTTGGCTGGCTTGGAGCTTGAGGGCAGCGATCGCCCTATCTTTTATATCCTCTAGGGTTAAACTTTGCTTTCTTTCACCCCAAATTTCAATCCCCTCAAACAACGTGCCGCTTTCATTCCATCGGGGTTCCCCAGAAGTGAGAGCCGAATCTAGGTGAATATGGGATTCCACAAAGGGCGGGCTAATAATTTGTCCTTCCACAGGAATTTCCATGGCTCCCGCATTGGCTAGCTGGGGAGCGATCGCCACAATTTTCCCGCCTGCAATCCCCACATCCACCAACTGCCCAGCAAACTCGGCAACCCCGATCGCCCGCCCTTGGCGCAATACTAGATCGTAGGTAATGTCTGGGTTAATACTTGGGTTAATACTTGGGTTAATACTTGGATTAATATTTGGGCAATCCAGAGCATTGTTTCCAGAGTTATCAAGAGAATTATTAACTACAGGATTAGACCCTGAGTTCGTAGCGTTACCATCAAGATCGATCATGGCAAATAAAAATTAAATTTTCTTTAAAATCTGTGCTAAAACTGATATCTAAGTAGCACGGTATTTAGGACAAGTCAGCTACATAGTTATAACTGCAACCCTATAATCTTAGGCGATCTGAGTATTCCTAGAGTGGGCATAGAGAAATTTCTCGTTGATCAGCAAACAAGCTAAATTAACAGATAAACGATTTATGCTCATCCTCCTTAAGTACTCAAACCTGCACGGATAATAGATACATCCTCGAACAATAACTAGGCTTTGTCCCTGTTCCCCCTTTCCTAATGTCATCTTCTTCTGTCCTTGAAATCTTGGTCGTTGTGCTGTTAATTTTTGCCAACAGTTTATTTGCAATGATTGAAATATCGATCATTTCTGCCAGAAAAGTCCGGCTTCAGCAACTAGCTAATCAAGGTGATATTCGGGCTGCTACTGCCCTAGAATTGGCAAATGCTCCCAACCGATTTTTGTCCACTACCCAGATCGGAATTACCCTAATTGGCATCCTCGCTGGGGCATTTGGGGGAGCGACGATCGCTAATGGTCTAGCCCTAGAGTTGGATAGAATTCCGCTACTGATTGGCAAGAGTGAAGGAATTGCCTTGACCCTCGTAGTCGTGGTTATTACCTACGTTTCCCTAGTTTTTGGGGAATTAGTTCCTAAGCGCTTGGCGATGAATAACCCCGAAGTGATTGCCATCAGTGTAGCGATCCCTATGCAGACCCTCGCCCGGATTGCTTCACCCATCGTCCATTTATTGAGTATTTCTACAGAACTGATCCTGCGGCTGATGGGAGTCCAGCCTTCCCAAGAACCAGAAGTGACCGAGGAAGAAATTAAAGTTTTGATCGAGCAGGGGACGGAGGCAGGCACTTTTGAGCAGGCGGAACAGGATATGCTCCAGAGGGTGTTTCGGTTGGGCGATCGCCATGTCAATGCCCTCATGACTCCCCGTCCGGATATTGTCTGGTTGGATCTCGATGACCCGATCGAAACTAATCGCCAAAAAATCATCAAATCTAGCCATTCCCGCCTGCCAGTCTGTCAATCAGGTGTAGATAATGTCTTGGGTGTGATCCAGATTAGCGACCTCCTCTCTAGTGTGTTGTCGGGAGCACACCTAGATCTAACTTCCAATCTCCGCCGTCCCCTCTTTGTGCCAGAGAGTACCACGGGGTTTCGGATTTTGGAGCTATTCAAGCAGTCGGGAACCCACATTGCTGTGGTGGTGGATGAGTACGGTGTAATTCAGGGTTTAGTGACGCTCAATGATGTATTAGTGGAGTTGGTGGGAGATATGCCCAGTATTGATCAAGAAGAAGAACCCATGGCAGTGCAGCGAGAGGATGGCTCTTGGTTAATTGATGGGATGTATGCTGTGGAAGACTTTTTTGAGTTGTTTGGGATCAAGCAGGATCCCCGCCATCAGCGCAACAATTATCAAACCTTGGCAGGATTGGTAATCACCCATCTAGGGAGAATTCCCACGGCGGCGGATCATTTTGACTGGCAAGATTTTCGGTTTGAAGTTATGGATATGGATGGTAACCGCGTGGATAAAATTTTAGTGATGCCAGTTCCCGCCTCCAGTGATGCGAAAACTTCTTCCCCCCGGACTGCTGAGGGCGATAAGTAACTGCCTCTGGGCAAGAATTTTCTCAGTCTACTTCAACCAGCGATGGAAATAGCAACCCAGTTAGCGATCGATCTCCCCCTGTCTGCTCTAGAGGAGTTTTGCCAGCGTTGGCAGATTCAAGAGTTGGCGGATTTAAATGATTTTTTCGTTAAGCTAGGTTATATCAATTAGGCATAGGAGTTGATCATGGCTACTCTCACTAAGTCAAAATTTTACACGTCTGAGGAATATCTGGAGCTGGAGGTGAATGCTGAGGAACGTCATGAGTATGCCAATGGAGAAATTATTGCGATGACTGGGGGAACGCCAAATCATAATGATCTTGCGAGTAATTTGATGGTGATCCTCAAGGTGGGGTTACGGGGTCAGCCCTTTCGTTGTTTTATTACGGATCAAAGATTATGGATTCCGCAGTTAAATAAGTTTACCTATCCTGATGTGATGGTGTTGGCGCAGCCTGTGCAGTTGTTGGCGGGGCGATCGGATACGGTGATTAATCCGTTGCTAATTGCTGAGGTGTTGTCGTTGGGGACTCGCAGCTATGATAAGGATGCTAAGTTTGCGGCTTATCGCTCGATCGCTAGTTTTCAGGAGTATTTATTGATTGATCAATATACGGTTTGTGTGGAGCATTATGCGAGGGCTGATGATCAGAAATGGATTTTTAGGGAGTATAAGAATCTAGGCGATCGCATTACCTTATCGACAATTTCTTTGGAAGTAAGTTTGGCTGATCTGTACGAAAATATTCAGTTCTAATAAAAATTTCTGTTATTTGGTGGATTGTTTCAATAGAAATTTCCTCTTTGTTAGTTAGCTTAGAGCCATTGTTACCCCAAAAAGATTAAGCAAAATAATTAGTTTACGAAAGAAGATAAAGATGGAAATAGTAACCCAGTTAGCGATCGATCTCCCCATGTCTGCTCTAGAGAAATTTTGCCAGCGTTGGCAGATTCAGGAGTTGGCGGTGTTTGGTTCGGTTTTGCGAGATGATTTTTCTGCTAGTAGTGATGTGGATTTTTTGGCAATATTTGCTCCCTACAGCCGTTGGAGTTTGCTTGATCGAGTACGGATGGAGTATGAATTGGAAGATATAATTGAACGCAAGGTGGATTTATTGGATCGAGAGGAAGTGGAATGTAGCCCAAATTGGATTCGCCGTCAAGATATTTTGAACTCAGCAAGGATAATTTATGCGGAGGGATGAAGCTCATTTGTTAGATATTGCCAGATTTGCCAGAGAAATCCTCAGTTTAACAAAAGGGATGGATGAGTTGGATTTTGCAGCTTCAAGGACTTCTCAGTTAGCAGTGTTGTATGAAATTGCAGTATTGGGAGAGGCTGTGAAGCGGTTATCGCCAGAGTTTCGATCGCGCCATCAAGAAATTCCTTGGAAAGAAATTGCGGGGATGCGAGATAAGGTGATTCACCAGTACGATCGAGTAAAAATTCCTGTTGTTTGGCGGGTAGTTTCCGTAGAGATTCCCTCTTTGCTAGTTAGCTTAGAGCCACTGTTACCCGAAGAAGATTAAGCAAAATGATTAAGTTTAAAAAATAGGAGGGAGATAAGGATGGAAATAGCAAACCAGTTAGCGATCGCTCTCCCCACGTCTGCTCTAGAGAAATTTTGCCAGCGCTGCAGATTCAGGAGCTGGCGGTGTTTGGTTCGGTTTTGCGAGATGATTTTTCTGCTAGTAGTGATGTTGATTTTTTGTATGTATTAATGCCCCAAGTCCTGTGGAGTTTAGGTGATTTAATTGAGGCTGAAGCAGAGTTATCAAAAATTACGGGGCGGCGAGTGGATTTAGTTAGTAAAACATCTATTCAAAAAAGTCATAATTGGCTACGGCGGAAAAATATTCTTTCAACTGCAAGGATAATTTATGCCCAAAAATAGAGATTTAGAATCGCTAATTGATATTGCTTTTTATGGCAGGCAAGCCTTAGCTTTTGTGGGTGATTTTACTCAAGATGAATTTGAAAGGGATGGCAAGACTCAAGCGGCGGTGATGTATGCGATCGCTATTATGGGCGAAGCAACAAAACGGTTATCTCAGGATTTTCGACTACAGTATCCTTTAATTCCTTGGCAGGAGATTGCCGGAATTCGCGATCGGCTTGTCCATGACTACAAAAATATTGATCTTGATATCCTTTGGCAGGTGGTTTCCGTAGAAATTCCCTCTTTATTAGTTAGCTTAGAGCCACTGTTACCTGAAGAAGATGGGGATTAAATTTATTCTCATTTAACAACAGATTCAGTATTCTTTATTAGTTGCTCAAGTTCAAGACACTGCTGGGCAATCCATGCTTTTTCTGCCTCACGTTGTTCTAGGTTTTTCTGATGAACTGCTTCTTGTTGTTCTAGTAAATTTTCATACATTGAAATTGCCCCTCCAATAACTTCATCAACTTGTTCTATCCTTTTACTAAATTCAGCAACAATAATTTCATCAATATTCTCGAAGGTTTTCTCTAAAGACTCTACAAACTGTTCACAACCTTTATCATATACCTGTTGTTTAATCGCAGCCTGTTTTCCTAAAATACCACCAACACCACTACTAAATAATCCACCACCGAGCAAGCCACCTAGGACAAACAATATGGGACCAGCAAAGATAGCTACCGGAACTAAAACTGCTACCCCTAATCCAGCCATTCCTAAACCTCCAAGATCGGAATCACCGACACCAGAGGTTTGGTCTTGATGAAATATCCAGTTTGAAGATTCGGAATTTCTCAATGTATCAATCTCATTAAAACTAGCTTGAATTGCTACTAAATTCTTACGAATTTCCTCATCCAGATCATTTAAGTAAGGTCGTAATATGTTTTCTTTAAACTGATTATCTATCCAGTCATTCAGTTCATCTGATAGGTCTTTATTAAACTGCCTAGCAAAATCAGCTACGAGTTCTTTTTGATGAAAATTACCTGTATGTTCAGAAGACCAATATGCACTTTTCTCGGCTAATCGCTCTTCAAGTTTTTCAGCCCATTGATTCCAAGATTTATTAGTCTCCTCAACAACTAAATCTAAAATCTGATCATACAATATACGAACTTTTACATCCCTTCCACTAGCTTCACCAATTTGTTCTAAAACTTTTTGAGTTTCAGCTTGAGAAAGTGCAATTTTGCCATCTAAGAAGTCTTTAGCTTGTTGTAGTTCTTCTAGGATTATTTTGATTAAACCTTTGATATCATCCGCAAAACGATTGATCTGGATAACCCCACGTTCAACGGTGAGAAATTGCTCTAGTGCTTGGGTAAAAGCTCTAAAAGATTGGAGATATTCATCTTGTTTTTTGAGGGCAGCTTTGGCAGAAATGTAGTGGACTCGATTTTTACTAGGGACAATTAAATTTTCACTGGTGACAAAATCTTCTAACCTTTGGGTCACGTCCTGTCGGTCTTCCTCCGTATCTAACAAATCCATGAAATTGACTAAAACAAACAAATTTTCTGCTGGGACTTTAGTCGTATTACCTGTTACTTGCTTTCGCACGTCTTGAATTAATTCCTTTTCTTTCTCTGGCAGCAACCGTGAAGCATTAGTTAGAAAAAGTGCTGCATCAGTATCTTTAAGCAATCTTTCCGTGATAGCTGTACGATCGGGATGCTCATTTAAGCCCGGAGAATCAATAATTTCTACCCCACTTTTGCACAACTCCAAATCTGGATGCTCAAAGATGAGTTCCTCAATTTCAGAACTGGCTAATTCATCCCCATAATTATTTACTGCTGCTGCTTTCGGGATCGAGGCTTTTGTTTTGTATTCCTCAACAGAAATTTCTTCCTGCCGTCCATCTTTGTAGCGACAAATTACTTGTTTTCTATCGCCATATCTTAAAGTTGTAATTGTGCCACTACAAGGGATAGCTCTCACGGGTTGTAGTTCTTCCCCTAGCAAAGCATTAAGCAAAGTAGATTTACCTTGACTAAATTCCCCTACAACCGCCACTCGAAACCTCTGGGATTGTATTTTATGGGAGATTTTGCCAACATCTTCAATAAAACTATTCGGCAGAAAACCTCGATCGCAAGATGCTTGAATAATCCCATACAGTTGATTACACAAACTATCTAATTGTCTCCGAGAAGATTGAAATTCCTTGAGGCGATCGTAGGACGTAACTTGTAAATCCGAAACTGTTGGTTTATTTACAGCAGGTATAACAGGCAAGTTTAATAGTAAATCATTGGCGGCTTCTACAAATAGAGTATCTAATTCATGGAATCGAGCCGGATCGAGGAGCGATCGAACTTCTGCCAAGGCTCCCAAATCAGGAATGGGTTGCTTGGTAAATCCCGCCTCCAATACCTCTACATGACTAGGTTTTAATCCCACCAGTGCAGCGACTCGTTGGAGATACTTTTTTTCTGAATCATCGATCGACCCATCCGCCGCCGACATTTCATAACCAAAACCAATAATCAACAATTTCTTAGACTCAGAAAACGGCTCCAATAAAGTCAGAACTTCTTGAGAATTTGCATAGACCTTTTGGTCTCGAACCCCTTTACTAAGCAACTGAGACAACTGCCGAAAATTCCCCTCGGCTGGAATAAACCGATTCAAGGTCTTTTGCCAGCGCTGCTTCTCTTCCTCCGTCACCGCTTGATCGGCAAACATCACTCCCAAAAGAATCGTGATCAAAGCAGTTAAAAAAGGTAGTGGCGATGTGACACTTCGAGTATCAAGTCTTTGTCCAACAATCCGGGAGAGCAGTTCAATGGCTTTAGGGGTAATTGTTTCGGTAGTCTTCATGGGTTTCTTCGTAAAGTACTTACAGATATGATAGTAAAATTCCTATACTTTGAAAGGTATAAAGTAGTTAATATAGAAGATTAATTATTCTTAAAGATAAATTACATACCTACCTGTAGAATACAGATAGAATACAACTAAGATAACCCTGAGTAGTCTTAAATAATTATTATGATGTTTACTTTTCCTCCTTTAATTCAAGCTGGTGTTACCTCTGGTCTGTATGAAGTTGTGAAAAATGCAGCTGGTGTACCCTTGGCAATTGCTAGAGATCCGGCAACAGGACAGTTTGTTGGTCATGCGATTAGTATGGCAAGTAATGCTGGGATTCCCTTTAATCCGGTTTCTATGATTTTCCAGGTTGGTCAGATATACCAGACTCATAGAGGATTTCAGGCTGTGCAGGCAAGTCTGGGTGTTTTGCAAACCATGTCGGCTCTTACCGGGATTGGAGTAGTTGCAAACATAGGAATTTCGGCTGTGAGTCTTTGGCAGATATTAAAATTGCGAGAAGATGTTAAACAGCAACGGATAGAGATGCGGGAAGGGTTTCTTGACCTCAAGCAATTCATGAAGGATCAAAAAACAGAAATTATTCAGCAAATTAATGAGGCTGTTCAAGACATAGAATTTCGCCAACAACGTCAAATTTTAGCCCAAGCCTACGGTAGATTTTTGGAAGCAACAAGATTGATGCAAATTGCCATGTCCTGTGAGGACTTGAATATTAGAAATGCTGACCTCGCAAACGCCCGACAAACCCTCAATGAAGCTCTAGCTGATTATAAAAATCCCCATTTCGTAAAAGAAAATAATGCCATCACAAAACTCCGTAGGGCAGAATGTGTGTGGACGATCGAGCAAACAATTGCCGTAACTTACCAACTCCAAGAACAACCCCAAGCCCTCAGTAATTGTCTGGGACAACTCCAAGATAGAATTCGTCAGGATTTAGAAGATGTTATGGATTTATGTGAATTAGAAGAGGAATTAGATATTATTTTTCCAGAAATTTTACGGATTCATGATCAAGATTTAGTGGTTCTGCAAACTTGGCAAGCACAGGTCGACTGGATGCGATCGCTCCCCGCCTCTGAGCAAAAGCTATTAACACAAGTTACCCCTAATGCAGAGATCGTAGAAACCCCAACTCCAGCAGATTTGGCAATACCTCCAGAACAACTACTTTATAAAACTTGGCAAGAAAAATCACACTTTGTAGCCTTAAGGGATGTTTTATACTTTATGATCAAAACTGAGAATCGTAGAGATTGTGAGGCTTACATTAACCAACAGGGACACCAAGCAGGACATAAAGCCTTAACAACAACAAATTTACAGCAGATGTCTAATCTCTCAGTTGCCAACCTCTACTGGTATTTCAAAGTTAGAGACGAATCTGAAACGGAACTAGCAGAAGTATAGGTTAAGTTAAGTGGTATATTCAATCGGCATCGCTATCAAGGTATTCCATACTATCAAACCATAAAGTATCAATAATACCTTGCAGTCTTGAGGTTGAGGATTATCCAGCAAAGCAAAATTTTAGTTGCAACTTGTTTAAATTGTTTTGGCTGTAGCTCTGCTAGAGCTTTTTTAATATCTCTGGCAAGCTGTAAGGTGTAGCGATCGCTCATTACTTTGTAAAGTCCTCTACTCGCACCTCTACATTATGAGCTTGATTGTGGGCTGCAATCACTTCCTCAAAGCTGAAAAATATATCATTACTCTCCACAGCATTTTTTAGTAACGTGCTATCGATCGCATCCTCCAACGCCTCCAGCAAATTCATTAAATAATCATAGGGAACCACTGCCACCACAGGCTTACCCGCCGACTCGATGACGATTTGGGTTTGGCGATCGCTCACTTCCTGCACTATCGCTGATAGCTCCGCCCCCATCTCTCCCATTTGCACAACATTCACCATTATCTTCAACCCCCAAGTTTTAGATTTGTATCTACTCTAGCAAAACTGGGGTTGATCCGAGTAGGCAAACATTGATTGAGCGATCGCTCATTATTTTGTAAAGTTCTCTACTCGCATCTCTACATTATGAACTTGATTGTGGGCTTCAATTACTTCCTCAAAACTGAAAAATTCATCATTACTCTCAACATTTAGTAAGGTGCTATCGATCGCATCCTCCAATGCCTCAACTTGTCGTACCAAACGCTACAATTTATACTTAGGAAAAATAAAAGTTAGTATAGAGAAATTTTGGATGTCAACCCTACTAGAAAGAATTACCATCAATCCTCAACAATGTGGTGGTCGCCCCTGTATTCGAGGCATGAGAATCCGAGTATCCGATGTTTTAGACTTGTTTGCGGCGGGATTAACTGCGGAAGAAATATTAGTAGAAATGCCCGATTTAGAAGCCGATGATTTGAAAGCAGCCCTTACCTACGCCGCCCGTAAACTCAACCACCCAGTGTTAGTAGCATGATCTGGGTAGATGCACACCTATCCCCGGCGATCGCAACTTGGATTACCGCAACCTTTGGGATACCAGCCTTCGCCCTGCGTGATCTTGGCTTAAGAGACTCTGAAGACCCTAAAATTTTTGAGGCAGCCAAATCTCAAGGAATTATTTTTATGACCAAAGACAGTGACTTTGTTGAACTAGTCGATCGCTTTGGAGCGCCACCACAAATTATTTGGCTAACCTGTGGAAATACTTCCAATGCTCGATTACAAGAAATTCTGATGGCAACTTTACCAAGAGCACTAGAGCTTTTACAATCAGGAGAATCATTAGTTGAAATTAGTTAAGCCATTAGTTTGTAAAGTCCTCTACCCGCACCTCTACGTTATGAGCTTGATTGGGGTCAGCAATTACTTCCTCAAAACTGAAGAATTTATTATTATTCTCCACAGCATTTTTTAGTAAGGTGCTATCGATCGCATCCTCTAGTGCCTCCAGCAAATTCATTAAATAATCATAGGAACTGCCACCACAGGTTTACCCGCCTACTCGATGACAACTTGGGTCTAGCGATCGCTCCCCGCCTCTGAGCAGAAGCTATTAACGCAAGTTACCCCTAATGCAGAGATCCTAGAAACCCCAACTCCAGCAGATTTAGCAATTCCTCCAGAACAGTTACTTTATGAAACTTGGCAAGAAAAGTCACACCTTTCAGCTTTGCGTGATGTCTTATACCTAATGATTAACTCTGAAATTCGCAGAGAATATGAGTTATGTATTAGTCAGCAAGGAGAGCAAACGGGACATAAAGCTCTAGTCATGACAAATTTACAGCAAATGTCTCATCTCTCAGTTGCCAACCTCTATTGGTATTTCAAGGTTAGAGATGAATCTGAACTGGAACTAGTGGAAATGTAGGTTAGTTTGCTAAAGAACAGGGTACAATGGCTAAGCTGATGATCAACGCTCCTGTACATACTATCCGGGCGTAACCAACTCATAACTAAGAGAATTTATCCCTACCTGAAATTTTAGACCCATGATCCACGAAGTATTTATGCCTGCGCTTAGCTCTACCATGACCGAAGGAAAGATCGTTTCTTGGGTGAAATCTCCCGGCGATAAGGTGGAGAAAGGAGAAACCGTAGTGGTGGTGGAGTCGGATAAGGCAGATATGGATGTGGAGTCTTTCTATGCGGGTTATTTAGCCAATATTATTGTACCCGCCGGGGAATCTGCCCCCGTAGGCACAGCGATCGCTCTAGTCGCAGAAACCGAAGCGGAGATCGCCCAAGCTCAGACCAAGACTCAATCTAAATCTCCTACTCCCCCCAAGGCAAGCCCCGCCAGTCCGCCTGCACCTGCCAAAGCTGCCGAACCTGTTGCCGCCAAAGCTGCTCCCCCCGCCGACAGCCCCAGCAAACGCAACGGCAGGAGTGTGATTTCCCCCCGGGCAAGGAAGTTGGCAAAAGACAACAAAGTCGACCTCAGCAATGTCCGGGGTAGCGGACCCTACGGCAGAATCATTGCCGAAGATGTGGAAGTCTTGATCGGTAAAGCTAGTAGTCCTGTAGCTGCCCCTGTCTCCACACCCGCAGCAACCCCTGTAACAACTCCGGCAGTAACTCCCGTATCTACGCCTACCCCTGCAACTGCCGTAACTCCCGGTCAAGTGATTCCCCTGACGACTCTGCAAAATGCCGTGACTCGAAATATGCTGGCGAGCCTGACAATTCCTAGCTACCGAGTCGGCTACACCATCACCACCGATGGCTTAGACAAACTTGCCAAACAGCTAAAATCTAAGGGTGTGACCATGACTGCCCTCTTGGCAAAAGCCGTCGCCATGACTCTGCAAAAGCATCCTTTGATCAATGCCCATTTCACTGAGGGGGGAATCAACTATCCTGCGGGAATTAATATTGCGGTGGCGGTATCCATGCCCGGCGGGGGGTTGATTACTCCGGTGTTGGCAAATGCTGACCAAGTAGATATCTATTCCCTATCCCGGACTTGGAAGGATTTAGTAGAAAGAGCCAGAAACAAGCAACTCCAACCCCACGAATATACGACAGGGACTTTTTCCATCTCTAATTTAGGTATGTTTGGGGTCGATCGCTTTGATGCCATCCTCACTCCCGGTCAAGGGGCAATCATGGCGGTGGGTGCGTCCCGTCCCCAAGTGGTAGCCACAGCCGATGGCATGTTAGGGGTAAAACAACAAATGCAAGTCAATCTCACCTGCGATCACCGAGTTATTTACGGCGCTGATGCGGCGGGTTTCCTCAAGGATTTGGCTCAGTTGATTGAGTTGAATCCCCAGTCTTTAACAATGTAGGAAGAAGGAGGTAGAGGAGGTACAGGGAGGTAAAGAAGGTAGAGAGAGAAGGAAGTAGGGGAGGTACAGGAGGTAGAGAAAGTAGAAAATCCAAAATATTTAACATAATAAATTCTCCCCCCTTTTGAAGGGGGGCTGGGGGGGATCACCAATGGCAACTGAGACATTTGAAAATTTAACTAACAACCAGTCTGCTGCTCCTGATTGGCTCACTAGGGGGACAGTGGAAATTTTTCCTGATCAGCCAAGCTCTACCGATCCCCACGAGAATCTTTTGGTAAGAATTGAACGGAGCGATCGACCCCTGCGGGTTAAGTTGGGTATTGATCCCACCGGAGCAGATATCCACCTAGGGCATAGTATTCCGGTGCGGAAGTTACGGGCTTTTCAGGATGCGGGGCATACGGCGGTGTTGATCTTGGGAGATTTCACGGCTCGCATTGGAGATCCGACAGGCAAATCGGAAGTTCGTAAGCAATTAACTACCGAACAGGTACAAGCCAATGCGGAAACCTATCTCCAGCAGGTGCGCCCAATTTTGGATTTTGATACGCCCAACCGTTTAGAAGTCCGCTACAACTCGGAATGGTTGGCAAAGCTGGATTTAGCCAAGATTTTGGAACTGTTGACAACGATGACTGTGGGGCAGATGCTGGCGAAGGAGGGGTTTTCGGAGCGGTACACCAAGGAAAGCCCGATTTTTCTCCATGAGTTTCTCTACCCCTTGATGCAGGGCTATGATTCGGTGGCGGTGCAGGCGGATGTGGAGTTGGGCGGCACGGATCAGAAGTTTAATATCGCCGTGGGGCGAGATCTCCAGAGGCATTTTGGGCTAGTTCCCCAGTTTGGCTTATTGATGCCTGTATTGTTGGGGACGGATGGGGTGCAGAAAATGTCTAAGTCCCTAGGGAACTATGTGGGGTTAACGGAGGATGCCCTGACCATGTATTCTAAGTTGGAAAAACCCCGGATAGCTTGATTAATCAATATTTTGAGTTATTAACTAATCTGCCCCTCTCGGAGTTGCCAGAAATCCCGCGATCGCCAAAAGCTCCTCG
>JAAUUE010000436.1 GCA_012031635.1 Coleofasciculaceae cyanobacterium SM2_1_6
ACACCTGAATAGCGATCGCTCCCATGCTGGTTTGGCTTTTTTTTCCAAGACTTCAAACACTGCCGCCGCCATGGCATAAATTCCCGGATCCCCCGAAGAAACTATCACCACCGATCGCCCCTGAGCCGCTAAATCTAAGGCTATTTCTGCTCGATCGAGTTCTACCCGATTATCAGATTCATGGCTAATAATTTCTGGTGTTCGTAGGGATTCCACCAAATCCAAATAAGTTTTATACCCCACCCAATCCGTTGCTCCCTCTAGCACTTCTCGGACTTCGGGAGACATCCAATTAATCGCCCCTGGTCCTGTGCCGACGATCGCTAACTGACCTTGACTTGGGGATGCCAAAACCCCTTGAGAAACATCCAATTTCTCCTCAATTGGGGTTTCCCCGTCAAACAGATAAACCAAACGATCGGCGCTAGGCTGTGCTAATTCCCGTTTATCTTTGGGGATAATCTCGATCGTTAATTTTCCCTCTGCTGAAATCGGCAAATTACTATTTTCTAACCAGTCTGCTGTACCGCTTAATTTTACCTTTTCCCCAGCCAACAAATCCGCCAGAAACTTCTTTGCATCATCAGAATTAACTAACTGATAACCCAAGGGCGGCGAGAGTAAAGTTGTCTTAAATCTAATCTCACCAGTCGTGGTAATTGCCGGAGAAACTTGCAAAACCGAGGCAATTTGTCGAGCTAGATAATTAACCCCTTGTAAGCCTCCCAACAAAGGGACTACAGCACTGCCATCTTCAGCGATCGCTAGTACTGGCGGCTCCTGCCACTTATTGGTTAATAAAGGCGCTAAAGTCCGAATCAAAATCCCCGCCGCACAAATCCCCACGATCGGTGTGCCAGTCTGGAAAAATTCCCGGACAGTTTCGCCAAAATTAGCGTAGGTAACATCCGCTGACTGGGTACGTTCTCCTAACCCATAAATCACTGCCTCTGGGAGAGCAGTTTGGATTTGCCGAGCAACGGTGATACTAGTTTCTCCTAAGATGAAAATAGCCGGAGGTTTCATGGTGCTGCTCCCGACTGTAGGGCAATTAACTTTTGGACAAACTCTTGATGCTCCAACCCATTAATTCCAACTTGTAAAATATCCAATACCCGTGGCATATCGCCATTGAGCATAGCCGCCACATCCAACCACAAACCCGGAAACACCAGAGAGCAAATTATCCCTTGGTTGGGTAGCAAAGAAATATAGTCGCCATCTTGCAAACTAAACCAATCAATTTTTTGGTCAAATACCTGCCAAACAAGGTATTCTTGAACGCCACTGCGCCGATAAGCCCGTTTTTTATCCCCTAAATCTATGGCTGCACTACTAGCGGCAATTTCTACTACCAATTCTGGCGCGCCCTCTAGATAGCCTTCTTCACTCAGAGTTGATTTGCCGCCACTTGGTTGACTAATTAATAACACTCCATCTGGCTGTGGTTCGTTGTCGATATCTAAGCGGATTGTTGGCTCAATCCCCATTTGCACTTCGGGTGTAGCAGCTTTGTAAGTCCATAACCAACCAATGAGATTGCCGTGGGGTTCTGCATGAAATTTAAACCGTAATGGAGAAGCCATGTATACAACTCCTTCGATGAGCTCAGCTTTTTTAGTTCGGTTTTTTTTGGTGGGCATAGCCTGATAACGACGCTCAAATTCAGGGCGAGTTAGGCGATCGCCATTTTCTAAAGGAGGTAAATTTTCTACAAGGGCAGCCGGAGAGTTCAAGGCTTTAGCTAGGGAAGAAGTCATGGTAATGAGAACAGCCTCCACGCAGGGAATAGCAATAATCTGATAACTATCTTATGGTAGATCAGCTTATTGGGGTTTGGTTTGACTAGGAATCAAGATTAATGACCAGTAGGTGACAGCCTCCGGATCAAGTTCAGTAATAGGGATAATGCGCTGATTGGGTAAGGTAGCTCGTTCGATGTAGAGGGCGCGCTCTAATAACCCCAACTCATCAAGAATATTGCGAACTTTCGGGAAATGTCTGCCTAATTTAATAATTGCGGCAGCATCAATATTAAGGAGGCGATCGCTCAATATTTCCGCATCTAGAGTGGCAGGCATGATGCTGAATACATCATTGCGATAGGTAATCGGTACACCCAACATGGCGGCACTTGCCATCACTGAAGAAATTCCCGGCACTACTTCAATGGCAAAGCGATCGCACAGGCGATTAAAAATGTACATAAATGTCCCGTACAACATCGGATCCCCTACACACAACACCGCCACATCTCGACCTAGGTGCAAATGGGCAGCAATGTTTTCAGCAGCAATATCGTAATGGGGTTGAGAACTACGATCGACACTAAAGGGTAAGGGCATAGGAATTTCGATCTGCTCTGGACGGATAAAATCCGCCACGATCGCCCGAGCCAAAACCTTGCCATTTTCCATTGTCGGGTAAGCAATTACCGGCACCGTGGTTAAAATTCGGTGGGCTTTGAGCGTCAGTAATTCTGGATCGCCCGGGCCAATTCCTAATCCGTAAAGTTTTCCTAATTTATTCATAATTCATTCTCTTTTGCTAAGGCATTGACGGCGGCGGCAGCGATCGCACTTCCCCCCCGCCGTCCGTGGAGGGTAATGAAAGGCACGCCCCGGCTATTGGCGGCTAATTCTAGCTTCGATTCGGCGGCTCCCACAAATCCCACGGGAAAGCCCAAAATCAAAGCAGGTTTGGCGACATTTTCATCTAGTAACTCTAGTAAGCGAAACAGAGCCGTCGGGGCATTGCCAATGGCTACCACCGATCCGGCTAAATGCGATCGCCAAAGTTCTAGAGCGGCGGCCGATCGAGTATTGTTAATTTGCCGGGCTAACTCAATCACTTCTGGATGATTTAGGGTACAAATAATTTGATTATTCTTGGGTAAACGAGCTTTAGTAATGCCATTGGCTACCATTTGCGCATCACAGAGAATTGAGGCTCCTTGGGCAAGAGCTTCCCGCCCGATTTTTACCGCAGCCGATGACGCTTCTAAATCTTGGACAATATCTGTCATGCCACAGGCATGAATGAGACGAACTGCAACATGAGCTAAATCATCTGTTCGAGATCTTTTTAAGTTAGTTTTCAGCTCGAATCATGGCAAAGGATTTCTGATAAATTTCGGCTCCATTCCGCAGGTATTCGATCGTATTCATTATTCCTAAA
>JAAUUE010000052.1 GCA_012031635.1 Coleofasciculaceae cyanobacterium SM2_1_6
GGGAGAGGGACTTTCCTCTTACTCCCCTTCTCCCTAGGGAGAAGGGGCTGGGGGATGAGGGGCTTTTTCCTTATTCACTGCAAGAGGTCTATTGACTATCTTGAGGGGATTATGGGGGAATGCTACCCAGGCATTTCTTGGAGCAGTGCCTCTAAACGAGCAAAGATTGGCTCCTCAGCCCTTACCGAGATGATCGATCGCACCAAGGCTCCGAACTCCGCATCAAATTCTTGATCCTGCTCTACGAGCTTACTGACTGGCTGGAGATAGGGATTGAGCCATTGCTGCAATTCCCGTGTTTTCCTGTCTGCCAGACCCTTGTATAACGCTGCCAAGAGATGGAGTTACCCCGGAGAGTGAACTGAAACCAATTGATACCTTTTTCTTCTAGCTCCAAAAACAAATCAAAATAAGGCTCTCCCCCCTGATACCAGACTCTATCAGTAGCATGAATTCCCGCAGTTGCCAATAAACGTCGATCGATTTCTCTCAGGGAATGAGCTAGGTAGATGATCTCTTCAGGAAGCATAGGAGAGCAAGGAGAATAGTGAACTTAATTTATGATATTAGACCAATAATAATATTGGACGTAAATTGATACGCGGGAAAATCCCCAAAAAAGGTTTCCCTAACAGGCTAGATAACGTTAAAGTATCTTAATAAACTTGAGGTAAAACCCTTGTGGCTTTTTCTATGGGCGTAGCAGCCTATAGGAGTAAAATTAGGAGTAAAAGTTATTGTGACTAAAAGTAATTTAGATTTTTTATTAGAAAGTGATCCCGTACTAGCGGGGATGATGGGCGATGAGTTGCAGCGGCAACGCGATCATCTAGAGTTGATTGCCAGTGAAAATTTTACCTCCCCTGCGGTGATGGCGGCTCAAGGTTCGGTTTTGACCAACAAATATGCCGAAGGCTTACCGGGCAAGCGCTACTACGGAGGCTGTAAATTTGTGGATCAAGTAGAGCAGTTGGCGATCGATCGAGCCAAGGAACTCTTTAGAGCCGCTAGTGCCAATGTCCAACCCCACTCTGGAGCGCAGGCAAACTTTGCCGTCTTCCTGACCCTGCTGGAACCGGGAGACAAAATTATGGGCATGGATCTCTCCCACGGCGGTCACTTAACCCACGGCTCCCCTGTGAATGTGTCTGGGAAATGGTTCCAAGTTGCCAGCTACGGTGTCAGCAAAGAAACTGAGCAGCTAGATTATGATCAAATTCGGGAAGTTGCCCTCAAGGAGCGCCCTAAACTATTAATTTGTGGTTATTCTGCCTACCCCCGGATCATCGATTTTGCCAAGTTCCGGGCGATCGCTGATGAAATTGGGGCCTACCTCCTTGCCGACATTGCCCACATTGCCGGATTAGTAGCCACCGGACACCATCCCAATCCTGTTCCCTACTGCGATGTGGTCACCACCACCACCCACAAAACTCTCCGGGGTCCCCGGGGCGGTTTGATCCTCAGCCGGGATGTGGAACTGGGCAAAAAATTAGATAAGTCGGTGTTTCCGGGTACTCAAGGCGGTCCCTTGGAGCATGTAATTGCGGGGAAGGCGGCAGCTTTTGGGGAAGCTCTCACGCCTCAATTCAAGACCTATTCCAGTCAAGTGATTGCCAATGCTCAGGCTCTGGCGGCGGGTCTCCAGGAGCGGGGCTTGAAAATTGTGTCTGGTGGTACGGATAATCACCTGCTGTTGGTGGATTTACAATCTATTGGCATGACTGGGAAAGTTGCGGATCAACTGGTGAGTGAAGTGAATATTACTGCCAACAAAAATACAGTACCTTTTGATCCGGCTTCGCCTTTTGTGACTAGTGGTTTGCGTTTGGGTTCCCCAGCCATGACCACCAGAGGCATGGGCGAAACTGAATTTACGGAGATTGCCAATATTATTGCCGATCGCCTCCTCAATCCTGAAAGTGAAGTAGTTGCCGAAAATTGCCGCCGTCGGGTAGCAAGTCTCTGCCATGGTTTCCCTCTCTATCCGCATCTGAAAATGGGGGTTCCGGCTCTAGCTTAGGATTTTTGGTAGACACATTAATATAGAATGCCAAATTATAAATGCAAACTTCATCACTGAGACACCATGCCCACTAAGCTATATCATTTGATTGCTTTTCTCGTAGCGGCGATCGTTGTCCTCTGGAGTACCCCCGTGGTCAAAACCGTAGGACTCAAAAGTCAAAAAACTGACCAACCCGGAGACAGAAAAATTCATAAGACCCCGATGGTACGCCTAGGGGGAGTGTCCATTTTTACTGGGACGATGATTGGCTTATTGATTGTCTGGTGGTTGGGGGGCTTTGGTTGGCTGCCGCCGGAGGAAGAATGGCAAATCTGGGGGGTAGCCCTGGGTGGCATTGCCTTTTTCCTGATTGGGCTTGCCGATGATTTGTACAATCTGCCAGCTTCCCTCCGGTTAGTGCTACAAATGGCTGTGGCGAGTGTCGTGTGGTGGGCGGGGGTGAGAATTGACTTTCTCAGTGTGCCGGGCAGTAGTTTAATGCAGCTTGGTTGGTGGAGTCTGCCGATCACGGTGGTTTGGTTGGTGGGGATGGCGAATGCGATCAACTGGATTGATGGGGTGGATGGTCTAGCAGCCGGGGTATCGGCGATCGCTGCCGTTGTGATGCTGATCGTCTCTCTATTCATGGAACAACCAGCAGCAGCCTTAATTGCGGCAGCCATGGCGGGGGCAGCCTTGGGCTTCTTACGCTATAACTTCAACCCGGCTCAGATCTTCATGGGCGATGGCGGAGCCTACTTCATGGGCTTTACTCTGGCGGGAGTCGGGGTCATTGGTTTGGTCAAATCTACCGCAGTTACGGCGGTTCTCTTGCCTTACCTAATTTTGGCTGTGCCGATCATGGATATGTCTGCCGTTATTCTCCTGCGTTTAAGTGATGGTAAATCTCCCTTCACCGCCGATAATCGCCATCTCCACCACCGCTTACTAGAAGCCGGATTATCCCAACGGCTGACGGTTTTGTTTATCTACTCGCTAACCCTCTGGGCTGCAGTCTCGCTCTAGCTTTTCGGGGATTCCCAGTGGTGGAGCCTATGCCCTAGGAGCTACTTTCCTCTTGGTCTACACGGGCTGGCAAGTGTGGCGTAAGGCGAAGAAGAAACCTAATGAAGGATAAATTAAAATCTTGAAGACGATCGCTGACAATGGCGAGCAATCTTTATTTCAATTCTTAACTTATGCCAACGCTATCAAGCTTCTATGGAATAAAAGTTACAATGAACTACAACGATCATAATCCGCCTCATATCCATGTTGAGTATCAAGATTGCGAAGCGATTATCATGATTCAAACAGGTGAAGTTTGCGGTCAAATGACCAAAAGAGGACTAAATTTAATCTGGGAGTGGCTCGATCTGCACCAATCTGAACTATTGGAGAACTGGGAAAATGCACGTCAAAGAAAACCTCTTAACAGAATCGATCCCCTTCCATAAAAAGGATCTATGGCTTCATGTTGTCTCTGTGGAATATTTAGGTAACTATCAATTAAAGCTAACGTTTAATAATGGAATAGAAGGGATTGTAGATTTGGAACAAGAATTGTATGGAGAAATATTTGAACCATTGAAAGATAAAAGTTTATTTCAAAAGGTATTTGTAACTAGTCGGACTATAGAATGGCCAAACGGAGCTGACTTTGCCCCTGAGTTTTTATTTGAAATTGCTCTGAATAAGCAGTCTGCTAGTAAGTCCGAAAAGCCTTAGTAAATTAATATTCCATGTTTGCTTGATGTACTACCAGAATTATCTATCACTTTACAGATTTTTTATTTACTCAAATCCGTAGTGACCAAAATCCTCTACAAAAGTGTCATTGAGAATGGAGTCCCGGATTCTTTGGGTGAAGCGAATTAGCTCGGTGACGTTGTGGAGGGAAATTAGGGTGAAGCCGAGGACTTCCTGCGATCGCATTAGATGACTCAAATAGGCTCGGCTAAAATTTTGGCAGGTATAACAGGGGCAGGTGGGGTCTAGGGGAGTGTAATCCCGGCGGAAGGGAGAATTTTTCAGGTTCCAGCGCTCTCCTTGCACCAGAGCAGCTCCGTGTCTGCCGAGGCGGGTGGGAATCACACAATCAAATAAATCAATCCCGGAAGCGATCGCCCTTGCCATTTCTCGATAAGTACCCACCCCCATCAGGTAGCGGGGTTTATGTTCTGGCAGATGGGGAGCCGTAACTTCCACAATTTCTTGGATTAGATCCCCCGGTTCCCCTACACTCACGCCGCCGATCGCATAACCGGGCAGGTCTAGCTCTGTTAATTGTTGGGCTGCTGCCACCCGCAGGTCTGGGTATACACCTCCTTGGACAATCCCAAATAACGCCTGATCTTCTGGTCTTTGGTGAGCAGCGATGGATCTCTGGAGCCATCGATAGGTGCGTTCTGTGGCAGCGGTAACTTCTTCCCGGGTAGCTGGGTAGGGGGGGCATTCATCAAACGCCATGATCACATCTGCACCTAGGGCATTTTGAATCTGGATCGATCGCTCTGGGGTGAGATTAATCATACTGCCATCCCGGGGCGACTTAAAGATCACACCTTCGTCGCTAATTTTCCGTATCTGACTGAGACTAAATACCTGAAACCCGCCCGAATCGGTGAGCATGGGCTTTTTCCAGTTCATGAATTTATGCAACCCCCCGGCTCCTTGGACAATATCTTCTCCCGGTTGCAGATGCAGGTGATAGGTATTCGCCAGTACCATCTGGGCTTGAGCATCTTCTAGGTGGGCAGGAGTCAGGGTTTTGACGGTGGCAAGGGTTCCCACGGGCATAAATTTGGGAGTTTCCACAATCCCGTGGGGCGTAGCAAAGACCCCGACCCTAGCTTTGGTTTTGCTGCATTTGGCTTGGAGTTGGAAGGAGAAGTTGCCCATTTAGTTGAAGAGGAGGAGGTAAGGGGAGGGTACACGGAGGTGAAGAAATTACAGGGAGGAGTTAGTTAATTGGGATGTTTTTTAACAGTCGGGGATAGTGTAGAGAGTCAGAAGTTTTGAAAGATAGCTTCATATAGAAAAAAAGGGACAAAATATAGTAGTGTGCCCCCTAAAAAATAATAGAGCTATAATATCCTTGCTGTCCAAAATAGTCAAACCCCTTCTAAATCAACTTCGGGCTAACGACTACCCAATATTAAACTCTCGATTATTCTTTGAAATCTGGCTAACATTTGTCTTAGACCAAAGTTTGACCAGCATCAGAGACTTATTTTATCAGCTATAGTGCTTTTATCAGCTATAGTGCTAGACAGATTAATTAGGACAAGACCAGATACGTTGGCTGAACGAAGTCGCAGCCAAATTCGTCCTAACTTTTATGGCAACGACTATAAATAAAACAGGTATTGATGTTGATATCTCAACTTTCTCTAAGGCTTGCAAAAATCGGCAAGGGCAAAACTTTAGTCGAATTGGTGGTGAATCAAATGAGTGTGGGGTATCGATTTGCTAAGGCTTTCAGGCTTTATCTTTTGTCTCCCAAACATATTTATCTGTAAAGGGTTTGGCAATTGTTACAGATTTACCCACACTTTTTTACAGCACAACCCTGCATTTAACTAATCTCACTACTAGGACACAAGTCCGCTAACTGACAACCGATGCAGTTGGGTTTCCGGGCTTGACATACTGCCCGGCCGTGGTAGATAAGACGAATTGACCAATTTTCCCAGTCTGGTTGGGGGATGAGCTTCATCAAATCCTGCTCGATCGCCACTGGTTCCGTATGTTTGGTCAAACCCAGCCTGCCACTCAAGCGCTTCACATGGGTATCCACCGTCACCCCTGCATTGATGCCGTAGGCGTGGGCAAGCACCACATTGGCAGTTTTCCGAGCCACGCCGGGGAGAGTCACTAGCTCCGCCATGGTTTGGGGGACAACTCCGTTAAACTCCCGGACAATTTTTTCGCAGGCTCCCCGGATATTTTTGGCTTTGTTGTGATAGAACCCCGTCGATCGCACCAAACTCTCCAACTCCTCGATCGCTGCGGCTCCCATGGCTGGCGCATCAGGAAACCTGCGGAACAACTCTGGGGTGACCAGATTCACCCGTTCGTCAGTACACTGAGCCGAAAGAATAGTGGCAACTAATAGCTGCACAGGGGTTTCATAGTTGAGACTACAAGTAGCATCGGGGTAGAGAGTTTTTAGGCGATCGAGTACCTCTAGAGCCGTTTGTTTTTTTCGAGAAATTCTAGGCATTGGGTATTTTATTAGTAATTTATTTCTTTGTTAATTAATGAGTTTATTGCCGATTAATTCATATCTTCAAACTTATAACCAACCCCAATTACTGTTTTAATAAAAGTCGGATTACTCGCATCAAATTCAATTTTCTTTCGTAATCTTGCCACATGGGTATCTACTACTCGCTCATCTCCAAAAAAGTTATCTCCCCAGAGTTTATCAATTAATTGGGACCGATTCCAAACCCTTCCCGGTTGACTAATAAAAGTAGCTAGAAGATTAAATTCTAGGGTAGTTAAATCTAATAATTCCCCAGAAGATTCAGCAGATTCTAGAGAATAGCGCTCGGCAGTGCGTTGATCCACATCTACGGTGAAATGGGGAGTTTTATAGATTAAACTTTGTCCTCCGTGGCGGAGACTACGCCGGAGTAGGGCGCGGATGCGGGCAACTAATTCCTTGGGGCTAAAGGGTTTGACTAGGTAATCATCGGCTCCTGTGGATAAACCAATGATGCGATCGATCTCCTCCCCTTTGGCGGTCAACATCAAAATATAGGGATCCTTCTGTCCCGGTTTTTGTCTGATTCTGGCACAAACTTCCAAACCGTCTAAACCCGGCAACATCCAATCGAGGACGATCGCATCCGGTTGTTTTTCGGCAAAAATTTGCAAGGCATCATAGCCATCCCGGCACATAAAACAATTAAACCCTTCCCGGCTCAAGGTCATTTCCAAAAGCTGAGCAATTTCTAATTCATCTTCAACTATTAATATATCCATTGATGGCAATCCTAAATCCCTTGCTAAATTATAGCGATCCTAAATCATTTTCTGAATTAGACTACTTCTGGTAGGTTATTCTACCCGCCGCCGGCGGGTGAGATCATTTAGGGCTGCTATAAATTGTTTCTGTTAGATTGCTTCACTCACCTTCGGTGGGTAAACTCATTTAGAACTGCCATCGCACCTAGAGTCACTAATAAAACACTGATGAATCCCTAATCTAACTTTATTTAAGCTAGAGATACCACATTTTGTTGAGCATCCTTAGTTAACTTAAATACCGCAGAAGATTCTAAAAAACCACTAAAACTACTGGCTAATTTTAATGACTTGATTACTGTCGTAACTTTAGAGCCATAGTGCCTACTAAACTGGTTTCCTAAAACCCCTACATAAACTGCTTTAGTGTGATCATTTTGCGTAATTTGGTTAATGATTTTGACAAGGGCAGTTTCTAGTTCTTTTTGAGAACGGAAAGATATCTTATTCGTGACATCAGTCATTTCTTTTACTCCATTATTACCATTAGTTTCATGGGAATTGTTAATAGTTAAGGCTAATTCTTGATGATCAACGGCAATGTTTGTTGTTAAAGATGTCGGATTTTGGGCAGAGGACGTAACCGGTGGAGTGGTAAGAGGTGGGGATTCTAAAGCTCGATCGAACAAAGTTATATACAGTTCTCCCTTTGGTTGGGGTTGATGTACCACAAAAACTTGCCGATTTTCTAGAAAAATTTCTCGTGCCTTCTTTCCCGGTAGATACGTGGAGACTAATTGGCTAATAGTCAAATGGTACTTCCGCCGAAATAGTTGTGATAAAGAAGATAGCTTAATCCAAATTTTCCCAGTTGTTTGTTGTTCTGTTTGAATCATTTGCTGGAGTTGGGCAACAAGAAGATTAATAGAGCTAATTTCTGGGGCTATTTTCAACATTCTGGTATAGGTTTCGCCAGTTTTCATATCTAGAGTAATCAGATTATCTCCTTGTTTACGGACTAGATAAACTACTAGACCGTGGGTTTGTAGGGTAGTACAAAGATGGGTTAGTACCATATCAGAGGAACAAACAATGACTTCTTTGGCGGTGGGATAATGAATGAAAATTGACGAGCCAACGGTGGCTAGTTTCACATCCGCACTATCTTTTCCTGCCGGGACATGAACCAGTTCATAACCCCGTTGATGAAATTCTAAATCCTGTTTTCCCATGTGTCGCCAGTTAGCAAAGGCGATTTTTATCTGGATTGGATAGTGACAAACATTTTCTAAGAATTTCTCTGTAGCCGTGTCTAATTGCAGATTTTCTACATCTAGTAATAGGATTGTAATTCCCTGATTATTGTAGTGAATATTATTATTTATAGAATTGAAATTAGCACAATTATAACCATTTCCATTATTAGGAGAAGAGCTATAAATTGGTAGTTGATCTGTTGCTAAAGAGTCAGTTCTAGCCACAGAATTATTAAACTTAGTTAAATTAATTGAGCCTAGATCATCCCTCGTTGGGGTAGTAGAAAGGAGAGATTGAATTTTGGTTTGGAGATTTTGAAAGGCGGTGGTTTCTAAAAATTGCGGAGTGAAAAATATTTTGAGGATTTGTTGAATTCTTTGCTCTAGGTCGATCGAGGTGGGGAATTTACCTAGATCTGTCACCATTTTGTCCACAAAAGCCGTTCCTACCTGTGGTATATGCCAAGGGGTTGCTTGGTACTTGCTGGTAATGAGGTGGGGATGATGCTGGATGGTCTGTAAAATAGATTGATAGATAACCTGACTAATAGCGGCGATCGCTTGCATATCTGGGAAGGATTTTGTAACTAGATTAGTCATGAATAGGCAAAATTAGGATCTATACAATCTATGATATCGTTAGATCCAAACATTCAATGCTCTGATAGTTATCATTCCAAAATTTTCACCCCCAAATTTGAGCAAAATTTGAGTATGTTCGATCGCCCTTCCCAAAACTTTTCCCAAAACTTTTACCATTGGTTTTGGCGTTATTTTTTGATATTTCTGTTAGTCATGACTACCGGAATGCTCACTGCCTGTGGGGGTAATCCCGCTGCCAATCAACCCCAACCCCAGAACCCAGCCGGGAATCTAGCCTAACCTTTCGGGAAGTGACTCTAGAAAAATTTGATGATAATGGTCAACCCCTGTGGAAAGTGAACGCCAAAAATGTGGTTTATAGCCAAGACAACAAGATTGCCAATGTCTTGAAACCCAAGGGGAATTTATTCCAGTCAGGTCGAGTGGTTTTGCAGGTGGAAGCTGACCGGGGACAGATTTTTGATGATGGCAGGCGGGTGTTATTAGACGGGAATATTGTGGCGATCGATCCCCGCAACCAAGCCGTCCTCAAAGGCAACAAAGTTGAATGGAATCCAGAAAATTCGATTTTGATAATTCAAGATAACCTCCGGGGTAACAATGCCCAACTCCAAGCCTCGGCAAGAATTGGGCGCTATTACACCAAAGAGCAAAGAATGGAACTCCAAGGGCAGGTAGTCGCTACGGTGAAAGCCCCGCCCCTCCGGATCCAAACTCGCTATCTCCAATGGTTCATTGCCCAAGAAAAAGTGACGGGCGATCGGACTCTCCGGGTAGCCCATTACGAAAAATCCGATCAACCCCTAAGCCCTGCACCAAGCCCATCACCTAATGCAGCATCTAATTCTGTTCCTAACCAATCAGCGATCGAAAGCGCAGAACTCCCAGATTTGCCGCCTACTCCTCAAAAATTAATTCAACAAGTAGAAGCTGAAGAAGTAGAGTATAACTTAAAAACTAAAATTGCGATTTTCAAAGAGAATGTGCAGTTGAACTCGATCGAACCCCCCGCTCAAGCAGTTAGTAATAATGTGGTTTGGAACGTAGAAGAAGAGATTATTACTTCCCCAGAAACTATTAAAATTGTGCAGGCAAAAGACCAAATTACGGTGACTGGAAATCAAGGAATTCTGAATCTGAAAACTAAGATGGCAAACCTCACCGGCGGGGTACAGGCAACGAGCGATCGCCAAAAATCTGTCATATTTGCTAATCAAATGCAGTGGAATCTGGATAGTCAAGACCTCCAAGCTACGGGCAATGTCATCTACCAGCAAGAGAATCCCATCTTGAAAGTGGTCGGCAGCGAGGCTTCGGGCAAGCTCAACACAGAAAATATTGTAGTTACCGGAACTCAAAATCCGGGCGGGCAGGTAGTTACAGAAATCATTCCTGAATAACCCTAGAGGATATTTCCAAAGTTTCTGGCGGTTGATTTAACATCGAATACAATTTCTCCATCAGTTACTTTGCCTTGAGCAATTTGTTCTGCACCAATGTCTATTTGCTTACGTATATTCGTTGCCATAAAAGTTAGGACGAATTGTAATATCTTTGTAATACAACCAACTTCCTCCTTTTCTCCAGCCAACTCTGTCGCCAAAGTCCTTCCAGACTTGTTCATTATACTCCCTCGTTCCCCCCAGACTTTGGTAAATCCGCTTCTGCACCGAGAAGCTAAACCTCCCGTTGCTATACTTCACCCACAGCCCATCTATCGCTCTCAAATCCTCACAGGGAAAATTATCAATACTTGCTACATCTAACAAACCCTCCTTAGTCTGGTTCGCCACCTCTAGCATCACCCTAGCTGTCTCCTGATCCGCCTCTTGCCATTTCCCCGCCGCCAGCAGCGCCTCTAGCTGCCGATACCTTGCAGGAACCTGAGCTTTGGGGGGCTTCACCATAGCTCCAGCCACGCCTCCACCGTTTGCGTCCTGTCATTTTTGGGGAAGTTCCGTGAGGATTTAGCTAGTGGGCGATGCCCACCCTACTCGTGGGATTTTAGGGAAATCTCTCGGATCTGTTGTTGGAGTTGCTGAATTTGCTCTAGGGATAAGCCCGTAAATTGAGCAATCAAATCTAGAGAAATATTTGAGTTGAGCATATTTAAGGCAATTTGCTTAGCAGCCTCTGCCTTGCCGATCGCTTCACCCCTAGCCTCCCCCCTAGCCTCCCCGATCGCTTCACCTTCAACCCGACCTTCAACCCGACCTTCAACCCGACCTCTAGCTATACCTTCTTCTAAGCCTTCTTGCAAAATTGCTTGATAAGTAACAGATTCTCTCATAATATCTCTCTTGATTATTCGTTGAATTATTTCTATGTCCAATTTTAGCCCAGAAATAATCGAGGTAGCGGCAGCCAAATTTGCTTGCAGATTTCGGTCTGGAATAGCTTCAATTTCTTGGGCAGCTTGTCTCAGGGTTTCTTCTGGATCATCGGTCTGCGAAAGAACAATAAAAGGTAATAGCCCCAAGGATTGCTGAAATATTGCCGTTGGCTGTTCCCAAAGCCGGATCACATCAAAACTGTGGGTAGTTAGTTCTGAGATAAAACTATCTTGGTAGACAAGGGGAGAATTGGTGGATTTGAGGTAAATTACTGTCTGGTGAATTTCTTTGGTCGGAAACTTGCGCCGCAATCGTACCCAATAATCCAGCATCCGCAGGGGCATATTTTCATCGGTGGTGGTTTGAAATTCTAGATGGAGAATCAAGTCTGGAGATTCTAGGAAAATCAGGGAATCTGCCCGAATCGGTTCCGCAGAAAGTTCTGATGGTTCAAGTTTAGCAAGCTGCATGGGTTTACCAAGGAGCCAACTGGCAAAGTCAGCAGGGAAGGTTTCGGCGAGTATCTTGCAGATATTATCGTACATTTATGAATTGTTATTTCATTTTGATTTTTGTTCTTGCCCAGGTGGACTAAAGGGACTCATGAAAAAACTTTTTAACTCCTGCCCAAATAACGCCAACAAAATCCCTACAAAAATACTAATTGCTGTGACATAAAGAGTATAAATACCAATACGAGTTTGTCGTCTCGTTTCTGCTATAGCCCCCTGATCAGTTGGATTAGAAATGGATTTTTCAGCAATAGATAAACCTAGCAAACTTAAAAACTCATCCACTGTCTGGAGCCGCTTCTCCCAAACTGGTTCCATTGCTCTTGCGATCGCTCGACAAATCTGATTGTCAATACCTTGAGGTAGAGAAGGTAACTTGTCTTTCCCTTTTTTGGCACGTTCTTCCGCAGAAGGAGGCGACTGACCAGAGACAAGTTTGTAGAGAGTTGCTCCTAGGCTATAAACATCAGAGTAGGGTTGAGCTTTTTCATTAGGATCGTACAATTCTGGCGCTGCAAACCCTTGTTCACGGGTAGTTTGATTCATGGTGATTGTATCATCCTGAATTCCCGCCAAACCAAAATCAATTAACACCACCTCTGGTTTTCCCGCCCGGAGCATAATATTAGCGGGTTTAACGTCTCGATTTACTAATCCCTTCGAGTGAATTTCTTGGAGTGCCGAGCCAATCTGCCGGATGTATTTGAGGGCGGTGTCAACAGGTAGCTTTTGGGTAGCTATACTAGCTAAATCTTGCCCATCAATGTATTCCATGACTAGATACGCCCGCCCCTGCTCTAGGAAAGATGGATAAAATTGACAATATGAGGATGATTGTAGCCACCGAGAACTCCTGCTTCCCGTAGTAATCGGTTGTTGGTTTCTTCTTGATCTGCATCGTTGAGGTTTTGCCAAGCGTCATCTCGAAAGGTTTTGATCACAACTTTTTGGTTGCGCTTATTGTGGGCAAGGTAGCTGATGCCAAAGCGTCCCTGATTGAGGGGGCGATCGATCGTGTACTTACCATTTTGTAGCACTTGTCCAGCAATAAAAGCCATAGTTTACTTCACGATCCCAGAATTTATTCAAGGAGATTTTCCCGGCTCTGTTGTTGGAGTTGCTGAATTTGCTCTAGGGATAAACCCGTAACTTTGGCAATAAAATCCACCGCCGCACCAGCGTTGAGTAGATTGATCGCAATCTGATTAGCAGCCTCAGCCTTACCTTCTGCCAAACCCTTAGCCTCACCTCTAGCCTCACCTTCAGCTCGACCTTCCGCCAAAATTGCTTGGTAAGTAGTAGACTCTCTCATAATATCTCTCCTGATTATTCGCTGAATTATTTCTATGCCCAATTTTAGCCCAGAAATAATCGAGGTAGCGGCAGCCAGATTTGCTTGCAGATTTCGGTCAGTTATGGCTTCAATTTGTTGAGCAGCTTGTCTTAGGGTTTCCTCTGGATCATCGGTCTGCGAAAGAGCAACGAACGGTAATAGCCCCAAGTATTGCTGAAATATAGTTGTCGGTTGCTCCCAGAGTCTGATGGTATTGAAGGGGTGTTGGGTTTGATCAGAAATAAAGCTACTTTGGTAGACAAGGGGAGAATTTGTGGGCTTGAGATAAATTACGGTCTGATGAATTTGTTTAGTTGGAAATCTGCGGCGGATTCTCACCCAATAATCCAGCATCCGTAGAGGCATATTTTCATCAGTTGTGGTTTGAAATTCTAGGTGAAGAATAATATCGGCAGATTCTAAAAAGATTAGGGAATCAGCCCGGATAGGTTCTGCCGAGAGTTCTGATGGTTCGAGTTTGCTGAGGGGAATAGGGCTACCGAGAAGCCAACGGGCAAAGTCGGCAGGAAAGTTTTCGGCGAGGAGTTTGCAGATGTTGTCGTACATCGAAGTATCCTCTGGAAGTTCTAACTTTCTAGAAACCGATTAAAGCGATTCCAGAGGCTGCTTACGGTTTGCTTGATTTGTTGTTTGCGTTGCCAAGTAAGGAACGCTTCTTCATAATCTCCGGGATTGGGTTTGAAAGTATTCCAAGTATGAATTCCAAGGGATAAGCTCCAGAAACCAAGAATGTACCAAGCCCAAGAAATCTGCCCGGCAAAGGCTAAATTCAGGGTAATTAGAAATCCATTGGTTAAGGTGTAGCTAATAACTTTCTTTTGCCATTGTCGTTTACGGTAGAGATTAAATTCTTGCTTTTGTCTGTCTTGGTCTTGTCTGGTGAGCCATTCCTGTTCTGCGAGGCGGAGGTCGATCGCCGAAATGCCCAAATCCTCAGCAATTTCTTCCAGTTGCTCCCGGGTAAATTCTGCGGACTTGCCTTGACGGGCAATGGCAAGATTTAAGATTTCCTGTAGGTCTTCCTGTTGGTACGATCGAGAGAGGTCTGCCATAGTTTTGAAGAGTTATTTCTGCCTTATATTCTAAGTTATTTGGCTGGCGATCGATCCTATAGTTGCATTAGAATTAACCGTACTCCAACTGGCGGATATCCTAAGTCTAAACTTTAAAATTCTAGATGTTGAAAATATTAAAAGTTGTAAGTTAAAAGTTGTAAGTTAAAAGTCAAAAGTTAAAAGTTAAAAGTTAAAAGTTAAGAAATGTGAAGTTATTGCCGAGAAATCTTGTAAGTTATGGAAGTTTTTCCGGTCAGAAAATGAAAATGGTATAATGCATAGCACAATGCCCTCAGCTAGGCACTAATCAAGACACAGCCATGTTAAATCCTAATCTAGATGAAATTCAGCTAACTAAAGAAGAATACGAACGCTACTCCCGCCACCTAATTTTGCCAGAGGTAGGGCTAGAAGGGCAGAAACGCCTCAAAGCTGCCAGGGTTTTATGTATCGGGACTGGGGGGTTAGGCTCTCCACTCCTTTTGTACCTTGCGGCGGCGGGAGTAGGCAGAATCGGGATTGTAGATTTTGATGTGGTTGACCATTCCAATCTGCAACGCCAAGTCATCCACGGCACTTCTTGGGTCGGCAAACCTAAAATTGAATCGGCTAAAAACCGGATTTTGGAGATCAATCCCTACTGCCAAGTGGATCTCTACAACACCATGATCAGTTCTGCCAACGCCCTAGAGATCATGGCTCCCTACGATCTTGTGGTGGATGGGACAGATAATTTCCCGACTCGCTACCTCGTCAACGATGCCTGTGTGTTGCTCAATAAGCCCAACGTCTACGGCTCCATCTTCCGGTTTGAAGGACAAGCCACAGTGTTTAACTACCAAGAAGGTCCCAACTACCGAGATCTATACCCAGAGCCACCCCCACCGGGCATGGTTCCCTCCTGTGCTGAGGGCGGTGTGTTGGGGATTCTTCCCGGCATTATTGGTGTGATTCAGGCGACGGAGACGGTGAAAATTATCCTTGGGCAGGGGACGACTCTCAGTGGTAGATTGCTGTTGTTTAATGCCCTAGAGATGAAGTTCCGGGAATTGAAACTCCGCCCCAACCCGGTGCGTCCGGTGATTGAGAAGTTAATTGATTACGAACAATTTTGTGGGATTACCCAAGCTAAAGCTGAAGAGGAAAAGCAAAAAATGGATATGCAGGAAATGACGGTGCAGGAACTCAAGCAATTACTGGATAGTGGAGAGCGAGATTTTCTCCTTATTGATGTCCGCAATCCCAACGAGTACGAAATTGCTAAAATTCCCGGAGCCGTATTGATCCCGTTACCAGAAATTGAGCAGGGTGCTGGTGTAGAAAAAGTCAAGGAATTACTGCTTAGCTCCCCTAATCCCCAAAAACTAGTTGTGCATTGCAAACTAGGGGGGCGATCGGCGAAGGCAGTGGGTATTCTCAAGCAAGCAGGAATTGAAGGGATTAATGTTAAGGGCGGCATTGCTGCTTGGAGCCAAGAAATCGATAGTTCTGTGCCTGAATACTAGTTCACAATCATGGCTAATCAGACTAGCCAACAACAAAGCACTATGGGACAGTCAATCTCTTTTTTTCCTAATCAACCACGGGTTCTCTGGAGACAGGTCTGGGGATTGGCTGCTATCCAAGCTGCTATTACCCTCGCTTGGTTGATCTATGGGGCTTACCTGCCAAAATTATTGACCGAACTGGGTTTACCCGCAGGCTTAGGATTAAAATTGTTGATTGTCGAGAGTGCTTTGGCGGTGATGATGGAGCCGTTAATGGGGGGATTATCGGATCAGTCCTATCGCTGGGTGGGTAGCCGCTTTCCGTTCATTGCGATCGGCATAATCTTCTCCTCGGCTTTTTTTATTTTGATCCCGGCGGTGGTGATTTTTGGTAGCCCTACAGAGGTGTTTCAGTGGCTGTTGATCGCAGTGCTAGTTGTATGGAGCCTAGCCATGACAGTGTTTCGCAGTCCAGCGATCGCCCTGCTTGGCAAGTATGCCACCCCGAAGGATTTACCCCTTGCGGCTAGTTTATTGACCCTTTTTGGCGGCTTGGTGGGAGCCTTTCGCCCTGTAGCGAACCAGTTTCTGCTCAATAACTTCCCACCGATGTTCATCTTCGCCCTGGGTTCCTTTATTTTGCTAGGAGCCGGGGCTGTATTGCGGGCGGTACAAATTCCCGAAGCTCCCAACCTGTCCGATCGACCCACCTCCCTAGACCAATCGGTTTTTCTATCATTGATTTTTATCTCGACCACTGGCACGCTTGTAGGTTGGGGTATCCGGTTTTTGATGGATGTGTTGGGTAAGCTGGTGAATGGGCAGCTAGGGGCGGAGCGTGGCTCCTTGATCATGGTGCTGGTGGGTTTAGTCTTAGCGGTATTAGCCCTACCTGCTGGTAAAATAGCTACCAATTTTGGCAATAGAAACACCCTGATTTTTAGTTTGGGGGCGGCGAGTCTGGGTTTACTGGGGATGGGTGTATTTCCTAATTTCCTTTGGCTCCTTGCCTTGGTCGTTATTCCCGCCTTTAGCGTTATCTTAAATAGCATGATTCCGTGGATTCTCAGCCTTGTGCCTAGCGATCGCACTGGCTTGGGTATTGGCAGTTATTTTGGGGGATTTTCGGCAGCGATGGCATTAGTGGGTTTAATCTTTCCTGACTTTTCTGTAATTACCCCGATGATGGGTGCGGTCTACGGAGCCGTAGCTTTTATGGGCGGGGCGATGTGTGTGAAATTTGCCTTTGCTGATGGTTAATTCTGATAGTTAAAGTCTCCCTATTTTTTTGATTTTTGATGAGCAGTAATTTTAGCAATTCGATTCAACCAGCAGTGATTACGAGGGTGCTACCAGATTCGATCGGGGCAGAGATTGGCTTTGAGGCGGGGGATGCGATCGTTACCATTAACGGAATGCAACCACGGGATTTAATTGATTACCAGTTTCTTTGTGCGGAAGAATTTCTAGAATTGGAAGTTTTAGATACTAAGGGAAAAACTCATCAGGTGGAGATCGAAAAAGACTACGATGATGATCTGGGTTTAGAATTTACCACTGCTCTCTTTGATGGTCTGCGACAATGCAATAACCATTGTCCTTTTTGTTTTATTGATCAACAACCACCGGGGAAGCGAGAATCTCTCTATTTCAAAGATGATGATTATCGTTTAAGTTTTCTCTACGGCAGCTATTTGACTTTAACTAACCTCACAGAACCAGAATGGCAGCGCATTAAAACCCTCCGCCTTTCTCCTCTTTTTGTCTCGGTTCATGCTACCAATCCAGAAATTCGGATTAGATTACTCAAAAATAATCGAGCTGGAAAAATTCTTGAACATCTCCAATGGTTTGCGGAAAATCGCCTGCAAATCCATGCTCAAGTTGTAGTTTGTCCGGGGATTAATGATGGGGAATATCTAACCCAAACTCTCCAAGATTTAGCTAGTTTTTATCATGAAGATTTCCCGGCTGTGGCTTCCGTGGCTGTTGTGCCTGTGGGGTTAACTAAGTTTCGTCCCCCAGAGGATGAACTGATCCAAGTTACGCCAGCTAAAGCCCAAGAAGTTATTGAGCAGGTGCAAGGAATTCAACAACAATTTCAAAAAAAATTGGGGACAACTTTTGCTTGGTTAGCCGATGAATGGTTTCTGATTGCGGGGCAAGATTTACCGGAGGAAGCCCACTACGAAGATTATCCCCAGTTGGGGAATGGGGTGGGTTCTATTCGCCAGTTTATTAAGGAATTTACGAGACAAGCACAGGAGTTATTACCGGGATCGATCGCCTCCCCCAAGAAACTAACATGGGTAGTCGGTAATGCCGTGGAAAAAGCTTTTCAGCCTCTGGTTGCTCAACTAAATCAAGTCCAAAATCTAGAGATAAATCTTGTAGCTTTGCACAGCGATTATTGGGGGCAGAATATTACTGTGACTGGGTTATTAACGGGGCAGGATTTGTTAAATGGTCTGCAAGGTAGGGATTTGGGGCAGGGGATTTTGTTGCCAACGGTGATGTTAAAACATGGAGAGATGAAATTTCTTGATGATACGACCGTGGAGGAAGTGAGTCAGGGTTTGGGGAGTGGCGATCGAGCTGTGGGTGATATCAAAGAACTAATTACAGCTTGCCTCAA
>JAAUUE010000053.1 GCA_012031635.1 Coleofasciculaceae cyanobacterium SM2_1_6
AAATCCCTCTCCCTAGGGAGAGGGACTTTCCTCTTACTCCCCTTTTCCCTAGGGAGAAGGGGCTGGGGGATGAGGGGCTTTTTCCTTATTCGACACAAGAGGTCTCTTCATTGATAGCGGAAATTATCCCTTCGACTTCGCTCAGGGAACGTCTCTAGGCTTAGGTTCAGGGCTTTTCCTTAAACCGAACTGACGTTATTTAAGTATTTAGGCAGCTTTTTTGTGTGGTTATTTCTAGTGACAATCAAAAATTAGAGTAAAGACCTTGACGAGAAAAATGAAGTTACCAGAAGAATGTCAAAATATGACAGATATTCGCCTAGAGATTGATCAATTAAATCGTCAGGTTATTGCGTTGCTTGGTCAGCGTTTCACCTACGTCAAGGCTGCCGCCAAATTTAAGACAGATGCAACCAGTGTCAAAGCCCCAGAGCGATTTCAATCAATGCTGCAACAACGCCGGGCTTGGGCAGAAGTCGAAGGCTTAAATCCTGATGCGATCGAGAAAATGTATACAGACTTGGTTAATTATTTTATTGAAGCAGAAATGAAAGGCTGGCAGAGTAGAAATTCCTAGCTTTGGGATTAGGCGTAAATTATCAAAACTTCTCATCCAGAAATAACAGATTAGGGTAGGATTAGGTATGTTAGAGGAACTAAAAAAGTTTTCGATAAATCCAGATAGATATCAATTAGATTTCAATCAATAAGCGCATTCTGAAACTAACCACGCTAATTATGCCAGAAGAAACTACCACCCCAGATACCAAAGAAGCAGCTCCCAAGGCAAAAAAAGAAAAACCCCCAGCCCTTGAAGAAAAACCCTTTGCCGAATTTATCGAGCAGCACTACCTGCCCACGTTGACCACTGCCCTCACTAATAATGGAGTTAGCGATCTGTATCTTTCCTTGGTGGAGCAGCCCCTGCCCGTCAGTGGTAGCCCAGAGAAGTGTTGGCAAATCGTCGGCATTTGGAATAAGGGACAAAGACAGTTTAATCTTTACTTTCCCGAAGGCAGTATTAACGGACTCAAGGCTTTTTCCTACACTCATAATGGCGGTAAATCTAGTGCGTTGGAATCCTTCTTAATTGATGAACGCCGGGTTACTTTAGACTTATTAGTATTTGGCTTGATCCAGCGCCTGAATGCCCAAAAATGGTTGGCTCGCAACTAGATTAAAACCCAGATTAATGTACCTGAGAACTCTACATTTACAACAGTTTCGGAATTATCAAGACCAAACTGTAGAGTTTTTGGCTCCCAAAACCATCTTGTTGGGGAATAATGCTCAGGGAAAATCTAATTTGCTAGAAGCAGTGGAATTGTTGGCAACCCTCAAGAGTCATCGGGCGGCGCGCGATCGAGAACTAATCCTCGAAGGAGCCAAAGCCAGCCGGATCACAGCCCTCCTTGAAAGGGAGCATTCCCCTCTAGAACTAGTGATTAATTTTCGGTTGGGATCAAGGCGGAGCATGGCAATTAACCAGCAATCCATGAAGCGGCATCTGGATTTTTTAGGGAGCCTCAATGCTGTTCAGTTTTCTAGTCTAGATTTAGAATTAGTCCGGGGAACCCCAGAAAAGCGCCGCAATTGGCTAGACACAATCTTGATGCAAATCGAACCAGTCTACTCCCATGTGCTGCACCAATACAATCAAGTCCTCCGTCAAAGAAATGCCCTCCTCAAAACTCTCCAATCCCATCGATTTACTAAGAATAATATTCCTAGCTCTGGGGAATCTTTAGGCTTATTAAACTCTCCTGATGGTGCTAATTCTGATGATTTTGATAATTCTCACAATCTCAGCAATGCTAACAATCCCAACAACCTGAGTAATTCCCCCAGCAATTTTAGAGAAGAACTCGCTCTCTGGGATGCCCAACTAGCCACCACTGGTTCCCGTGTTACTCGGCGGCGAGCCAGAGCCTTAGAAAGATTAGCCCCCCTCGCTCAAGATTGGCACACTAAAATTAGTGGCAGGACGGAAACTCTTACCCTTAATTATTTACCGAATGTTACTATTCCTGAAGATAATCCAGAGAAGGTTCAAGAAGCCTTTCTAGAGAAAATTCAACTACGGCGCATCCCTGAACAACAACAGGGAACCAGCTTAGTCGGTTCTCATCGAGATGATATTGAGTTTTTAATTAATCAAACTCCCGCCAAGTTTTACGGCTCCCAAGGGCAACAGAGAACTTTGGTTTTAGCTTTGAAATTAGCAGAATTAAAACTAATTGAAGAAGTTGTGGGGGAGGCTCCTTTACTGCTCCTTGATGATGTTTTGGCTGAGTTAGATTTACACCGTCAAAATCAATTATTAGAAGCAATTCAAGACCGATTTCAAACTTTAATTACCACAACTCACCTCGGCTCCTTTGATACGGATTGGTTACGCAATTCTCAAATTCTTTCAGTGGAATCGGGGATGGTTTTAGATAAGTTTTGATGAGGGTAAAGTGGGGAAAAGTAAGGTGAGCATTGCCCTACAGATAATTAAACTAATTACACGAGATAAATTTATGGATATTTCTAATATTGTTCGGCAGCAAAGACAGTTTTGGCAACAGGGCAGCCCTCAAAAGTTAGATTTTCGGATGCAACAATTAAGACTTCTTCAGCAGTTAATTACGGAAAACGAAGAGGTGATTCTTCAGGCTCTAGGGGCGGATTTACGAAAGCCAGCTTTGGAAAGTTATGGGGCAGAAATTAGTTTAGTTTTAGGGGAAATTAAATATACGCTCCAACATTTGCGGCAATGGGTTAAACCCCAATCTGTCTTTACACCCTTGAGTTTGTTACCCGGTAGCTCTCAAATAGTTTCTCAACCCCTGGGAGTGGTGTTAATTATCTCACCGTGGAATTATCCTTTTCAGTTATTAATTGCGCCCTTGGTGGGGGCGATCGCTGCCGGGAATTGCACGATTCTCAAGCCTTCAGAACTTGCTGCCCATACCTCTCAACTTATTGCGGAATTGATCCCCAAATACTTTCAGCCAGAATACATTGCGGTAGTGGAAGGGGATAAAACGGCGACCCAAGCCTTGTTAGCGGAAAAGTTTGAGCATATTTTCTTCACGGGGAGCACGGCGATCGGCAAGATCATCATGGCGAAGGCTGCGGAAACTTTAACCCCGGTGACTCTGGAATTGGGCGGCAAAAGTCCCTGTATTGTCGATCGAGGGGTTGATTCCTGGAAAGTTACAGCCCGGCGGATTGTCTGGGGAAAATTTATCAATGCCGGGCAAACCTGTGTGGCTCCAGATTATCTGCTGGTACAGAGGGAAATTAAATCGACATTATTAGCAAAAATTCAAGATTGTCTCCAAGAATTTTATGGGGCAGACCCGGCAGCAAGTGCGGATTATTGCCGGATTATTAATGATTTTCATTGGCAAAGATTAACGGGTTTACTCAAGGCAGGGAAGATTGTGATCGGCGGGGAGGTAGATCAGGGCGATCGCTACATTGCCCCGACGGTGATTGAGCAAATAACTTGGGATGATCCGGTGATGCAGGAGGAAATTTTTGGACCAATTCTGCCAGTGCTGGAGTATGAAAATCTAGAAGAAGCGATCGAGCAAATCAACACCCAAGCTCCGCCCCTAGCGTTATATCTTTTCTCGGACGATCGTCGCCATCAACAACAGGTAATCACCCAAACCAAATCCGGCGGTGTCTGTCTCAATGATACAATTCTCCACCTCGCTTCCCCAGAACTTCCCTTCGGCGGGGTCGGCTCTAGCGGGCTGGGCAGCTATCACGGCAAGGCTAGTTTCACCACTTTTTCCCATCAAAAAAGCATCCTCACTAAATCCCGATTCCTAGATCTGAAATTTCGGTATCCTCCCTACACGGAGGCAAAACTAAAGTTATTAAAATTCTTCTTGGGCTAGAATAGAAAACTAGATTATTGTCTAGTTAAGCCTTAAAAAATAAAAAAGCGGGGAGCCAGCGTATGCAAGCAATCCTTTTAAGTCGTGAAGAAGTTGCCCGTCGTGCAAAACAACTTTACGAGAATGAAATCCGTGCAAAGGTCGAGGTCGAAGAAAATATTGGCAAGATGATCATCATCGACATTGAGACGGGTGATTATGAGATTGATAAAACTGGGTTGCAAGCGTCCCGTAATCTCAGCAAAAAGCACCTAAATGCTCGCCTCTTTGGGATTCGGATTGGATACAATGTCGCTGTATCCTTTGGTGGCTTGATGGAGCGTGTTTACAAGTGATTTCTGGAATTGTAACGAATGGACAAGCAACGATCACTCTAAGATTTTTGTTGCCAAATGGTTCAACTGTTCCGATCAAGTTTGTTATCGATACAGGATTCACGGGAGAATTGTGCCTTCCCTTAGAAGCAGTTTCACTGATGGGTTTAATTTTTAGACATGATATTTTTGCAAATTTAGCAGATAGCAGCGAAGTATCATTACCACTTCACGAAGCGATCGTTTTTTGGGATGGTGTGGAACGGGATGTTTTGGTCATTGCGACAGGCAGACGACCTCTCCTTGGAACTGCTTTGCTGGATGAACAAGAGTTGGTGATTCAGTTTACAGAGGGTGGATTGGTGACGATCGATGAGTTGTAGGTGGTTAATCCAGTGTAGGCTAACGCTCGTCAGCAACACCCTTGACATTCAATTTATAGAACCCATTTAGTATCTTTGCAAAATAGGTAGAATAAACGAAAATCGTTAAATTTCAGCAGGGAAGGTCTAAAAATGGGATATTCAAGCGATGTGACTGATAAAGAGTGGGAGATAATCGAACCATTATTGCCTCAGAAGAAGAAAACGAGACCTCCTGTGTGGACAAAGCGACAAATCTTCAATGGGATATTTTATCAACTAAAGAACGGTTGTAATTGGTCGGACTTACCTAGAGACCTACCACCATATTCCACAGTATTCTGGCATTACCAAAACTGGTGTAGAGAAGGTGTATTTGATAAGCTCATGACGCAATTACATAGTAAAGCAAGAGCCCAAGTAAAAAAAAACTCAGTGGACAACTCTAATCATAATTGATTCACAATCTGTGAAAAATACTTGTAATGCCAGTGTGGAGTCCAAGGGGTTTTGCTTTTATAAATGCACTAATGGGATTAAAAGACATCTGGCGGTAGACATCTTGGGGTTCCCCTTTTTTACTCTCTGTACTAAAGCTAGTATATCTGACGACCAAGGACTGATTGAAATGCTCAGTCAGAATATCGATTATTTCAAGGCTAAACCAGCCGAACTTCCCAAAACCACTATCCTGCTAGATAACGGTTATCACCCAGATAAACTTATTCCAGCATTAGAGCAGGTGTATCCTGAGATTATGACTAAAATACAATTTGAGCTTTCAGCCAAACCATCAAAAGCAGAGAAGAAAGCTCAAGGGTTATCTGGCTTTGTGCCTGTTGCCGCCAGATGGGTAATTGAACGGTCAAACGCTTGGGTGGAAAGGTGTAAAAGTTTGGTTAAAAATTTTGAGCGCACTCTGGAACGTTCTAATACCAAGCTCAAGCTTTGTTTTATTCGGCTGATGCTCAAAAGACTTGCTGTTGCTTCCTAAATAAGATACCAAATGGGTTCTATATGAGTGAAGCCTACAAGTCTTTTCTTGCCACACCCTAAATGTAATTTAATTTCTGCTTTCATAGGTTTGTATTCTCTAAAAATGGGATATTCTAAAAAATTAGCCTTAATATAAACTTAAGCGATTTATTACAATCCCAGTCTAACTGAAATTTGAAACTATAGCTCGATTAATGGGTACTTATTTTGAGTGAGATTGTTAGCGTAAGCTTCTCATTAGAGATATCGAGGAGAGTGGGGAAGGTGCTCTGCCTAACTAGTTACACTTATTGCCATTGATTCAATCTTTGAAGCCGCTACAGCAATTACTGTAAATCCCTTGCCCTCTTCATTTAAAACTTCTAAAACATAACCATCTTCCTGTCCCTGTGGTCTGGGGCAATAATCTACTACAATGGCTATAGTTCCTTTAGATAAATTATATTCAGCAATATTTTCTTTTAGACTAACTGTTGAAAACATTTCAAACTGCATAAACTATCTCCTTCTAATTAATTAGGTAACAAAGTCACAAATCTTGTGTCTTCAGAAAATGAATCTATCATCCAGAAAGTTGCTACTTTAAGTTTAACTTCATTAGAACCGACTAAAATTCCTTCAATTTTGTAAATATTTCCAAAAGGGGTTTCTCGATCTAATACTGCTTCATTCTTCAGTAAACTTCTTAAATCTTGTTCAAGACTTTGCCAGCTATTAATAGTGTATCCTGCTTGAGCTAAAAATCCAGATTTATCATCTTTCTTTTTCCATACCAACAAATACCTTGTCAGCTTTGCTTCAGGAATAATAGAATTTAGACTAAGATAAATCATACATAAAGTTTAATAATTCGCAAGAGAAGTTTGAGAAATAATAGCATTAAAACTAGAGATTGCAAAGGGTAGGGAAAACGATAAACTTGTGTAATAGCTCTAGTAGTTCAATTTTAGTAGCTAGTAGTTCGATCGCTCATCTCTAGACTAAATTGACGCTAGATATTGCAAAGGGTGGGGGAGACGATAAATTCATTTAGTAGCTAGTAGTTCGATTGTAGTGGCTGGGTAGTTCGATCGCTCATCCCTAGGCTAAATTGCAGCTAGAAACGTCAAGAGGAGTGGGGGAGGCGATCGATCTATCAACTTTTGATAACCTCTACTTTTCCCAGTACGCCTAATTCCTTTTTATGCAAATCAGTAGAAGAAGAATGTCGATCGATAAACTCATTTATTAACTCAAAAAATCTATCTAAGGCTTTGCTTTCATCCTCAGAATAAAAAAGAATAATATTAGCCCAAGACTGACTAGTTTGTACCCCAAATTTCTCTCGAATCCATTCAGGAAAATTCCTAAAATCCTGTTCTTGTTCTGTTGGCTGCTCTCCCATTTCATATTTAGCAATACTATAGCCAGATAAGAAAGCCTGAAGACAAATAATCGAGTGCCGTCCCAAGTACATAGCAGGAGCCTTCTTGATTTTCTCAATTAGCTCATATAAATCGTGCATTTTTCCACCTCAATATTTTCAAATAACTACAAAGATTGCTACTCAAAACTCCTCTTCTACAACTTTAAAGTTCCCCACACCTATTTCCAAAGTAGGAGAAGTTAAATTTTCTAGCCATTCCTGTCGAGACACACCACCATTATTCATATTATCAAAAATGATTTCCTGTTCGTTAAGTATAATTAATATTCCTTCGTGATAGCCATTAGTAGATATCTGCTGCTCACGTCGCAAATCATAAATTACTGCCCAAGGTAAATCTCGTCTTTCTAAAGAGAGCTTAATCCGCTTGCCATGTAGATTTTTGCTTATTAAGAAACTTCTTATAGCCTGACTGCATTCAATACATTGAAAAACCCCATAACAACTAGCAATTCTAGTAATCTCCTCTCGAATATTATCTAAATCATTTATATCTAAACTCAAAGCAAAAAACTACCTCCTTATATAAATTTATAGAATTAGTGTACCTAATATAAAACAGATTAGTTCGATCGCTAATCCCTAGACTAAATTGACGCTAGATATTGCAAAGGGTGGGGGAGACGATAAATTCATTTAGTAGCTAGTGGTTCGATTGTAGTGGCTGGGTATTTCGATCGCTCATCCCTAGGCTAAATTGAAGCTAGAAACGTCAAGAGGAGTGAAGGAAGCGATTACTAGCGATGCTTAGGATACAATCGTGGGGATAGAACCCCTGATTGGAATTTCAAAAAAATCAATATGCAAAACCTAGTACTATCCCAGCCTCAACCATTTAGTAATTTTAAGGTGACACTTCTTCTAGAAACCCTAGTTTCTGGTCAAATTATGGCATCTATTCGAGAATTTCCAGACTGTCGAGTAGAAGCAGAAACAAGAGAAACTGCAATTATTCAACTGCAAACCACGTTTCTAGAACGGCTTAAACGTATAGAGGCTATTACTTGGGATGTATCAGTTCCAACCGTGGACAACTCTTGGATGCAGTTTGCAGGGGTGTTTAGAGATGATCCAGATTTTCAAGAGATCATGGCAGAGATTCGAGCCGATCGCACCACCGATGATGACTCTGAAGTTGATCCCTCCTACTATCTATAAAAGTGATTTTCGTGCCTCGATATATTTTAGATACTGATCATGTTTCGCTTATTCTCTGTAATCATCCTCAAGTTATCGCCCAAGCCAATCGACAGGAGATTGCCATCACAATTATTACAGTTCAAGAACTTTTTAATGGCTGGATCAGCAGGATTAATAATCCATCTCTAGTACATAATCTCCCTACGCTCTATGGGAAGTTGTGGACAACCGTAAAATATCTTCAAGCTATTGAAGTACTAGACTTTACCCCAGAAGCCGATACTTGTCTTAAGAAACTTTTAAAAGACAATCTTCCTCTCAGAAAAAACCGTCTGCAAAAAGATATGCGAATTGCCGCTATTGCTTTGTCTATTAATGCTACTATCGTCACTCGAAATCAAAGAGATTTTAGTCAAGTTCCTAAACTTTTGATTGAAGATTGGACTCAGTAATTTAATTATCAAAATTAGTTCGATCGCTCATCCCTAGGCTAAATTGAAGCTAAAACGTCAAGAGGAGTGGGGGAGGCGATAAATTCATCTAGTAGTTAGTAGTTCGATTGTAGTGGCTGGGTAGTTCGATCGCCTATCCCTAGGTTAGAGTGAAGCTTTTAGATGTCTTGATCCAGCAATGCTAGAATTCCTTCCTGCTCCGAGAGGGTAGCTAGTCGATTAGCCAAGTTGCTAAATCGGTAATTTGGGTGAAACCTAGGAGAGATTCACTAAGCTGGTCTAGGCGATCGCTCTCCAATCTTTCTAGCTGCCCTTGAATTTCTGGGGAAATTGCGCCAAACTTCCGGTGCAACAGACGATTAATTAACTCTAGTTTTCCCTGCTGCAAGCCTTGTTCTAAGCCCTCTTGACGACTCTGGATCACTTTTTCTGCTCCCCAAGGTAGCATTTGTCCTTGAGCATCCCACCAGCGCAGCCAGTGGGTAGTGAGTTGGGCTTTGGAGCCGTACCAAGTGCCGAGCCATAGTCCCAAGGGTTGGAGGTAATAGCGACCATTAGCATCGGCTGTCTGCTGGATGTAGCGATTATTGACTAGATGATAGACTTCTAAACCGGGCTGCTCTGGATCAAAAATTACGTAGATGGGGACTTGGAGAATCTGCTCATAAAAATACCATTTACCGTAGGGTGGGCGAGGGTTTAGGGAGTATTCCTGCTGTTCCGTATCCGAGAGAAATTCCATGACGATCGCCAAAGGTTCGCCCTGACGATGGGGAGTATAGCTGCGGCGAATTTTTGCCAGTCCCGTAGCGTTAGTATTGGGTCGTAATACCCCATCAGCACGGGGAACATAAAACCAATCAGGAGCTTTCACGACCATCTTGCCGTCCACCATGGCACAAATCGCAAAGTTAGAACCCACCAGCATTTCTGGGGTAATTAAACCCGCTAATTCCAAAATTTCTCTCAGGACAGCAGCTAAGGCGGGATGCAGTAAATTTTCCACAGGATCGTCAGGAAGTATGTAGTCATCGGGAAGGATTTCCCAACTAATTTCTGGTTTGAGATGAGAAGATAAGGGAGTCATGGCGGCGGGAGTGGTTGGTTATCTCTGGTGATCTCTTTATTTATTTTCTCCGATCGAGGCGAAAGCTGGATGCAAGTTGCCCTGTTTTTAGATTTTTTCTAGCACACAGTTTTCTACCAAGTTTTCTACCAAACGGCGAGAATTTCCTCCTCCTCTGTCAGTTGGGATAGGCGATCGCCCGCCCCGTCTTTTCCGGTCAGAGTTATCTGCTCCGGGGCAATCCATAGGAGGCGATCGAGGGAAGTTTTCAGGGCGATCGGGGTTTGGGTCGTGGCTATCCCAGCGAGGGTATCTTGTTTGGTCGGGAACTGGATGCCTTGGGTTCCCAATTCTCCTTTGCCTACCAAGCGCATGAGATTAATGGGCAACCGCTTGCTATAGCCAGACTTGGTGACGAGGATAATTTGCTCTTGGGGAGTCAGGGCAACTAAGCCTACGAGTTTTTCCTGTGGTCTAAACTTGGTAATCAGTAAGCCTTGAGTGCTGCGTCCGGTGATGGGTAGGTGGCGATCGCTCACTTCCCACCGCAACAATCTGCCGCTACTGGTTGCGACGATCAGGTTAGGAGGATTTGTAATGACCTCAGCCGGGGAGATAATGGGGCAGACAAACTGGAGTCGATCGCCCTCCTTGAGTTTGAGCAATCCTAAGCCCCGGCTCGTCAAATCCTGAAGCACCTCTAGGGGTAAACGTTTCAGAAAACCCTGCTGGGTCAGCAAAATTAACTCATCCAACCTCGGAGTTTCCGGCAAAAGAAATTGCTCAATCACCTCATCCCCATGACCTTGGGCAGCTTTGGGTAATAGACTATTTAGGGATTTCCCGGACTGTAATCCGGCGGCGGGGGGAATATCCTGCACCTTGATCCCGTAGGCTTTCCCCAGAGCGGTAATTAAAATTAAAGTTGCCAGAGTATGGGTCGGTATGGATCTAATTACCACCCCTTCTCCAGCTTTGGGGGTGATCGGTGCTAGGGATGGCGGGGAAGATTTAACGTTGCTTTTTTGTCGTTGGATATAGCCATGGTGGGTAAATTCGAGCACAACGGCGGCTGGGGTGGTTAACTCCGGCTCTAGGGAGATTTGGTTAGCATCCTTAACTTTGGGAGTTCTGGTAGCTTTGGGAGTTTTTGGCGTTGTGGGGATCGGGTCGGTAAATAAAAGATTTTCCTCGATCGGGGCGGTTGGGGTCGCTGTTTGATTCGTGATTTCTCCAGTGGAGGAAGAAGCCACAGGGTCAGAGGCGGAGACAGATGGGGAGACAGGGAGACGAGTCCGCCGGGGATCGGCAAATTTCTTTTTGAGACTGCGGAGATCTTTTTTCAGGGCTTTGAGGAGTTCATGGCGTTGATCTAATAATCGGCGGAGGTGGGTGATCCGATCGCTGATTTCCTGAAATTCCTGCTGGAGGTTTTGTCTTTCCATCCCGGTGAGACGGCGGAGGGGCATGGCGAGAATGGCTTCGGCTTGGCGATCGCTCAACCCCAATCTGCTTTCTAGGGTTAATTTTGCCGTACTACCATCGGCGGCGTGGCGGAGAATCTCAATAACTGTATCTAATTCCCCCAAGGCGGTGAGTAACCCTTCGACTAGGTGCCGTCGCCGTTCTGCCTGCTCTAGCTCGTGGCGGTATTGACGGCGGAGGGTATCTTCCCGGAAACTGAGGAACTCGGTTAGGGTCTGCCGGAGGGTGAGTTGGCGGGGCTGCCCATTGACTAAGGCGAGCATGATTACCCCAAAGTTTGTAGCAAGGGCGGTCTGGCGATGGAGATCCCGCAAGACTTTTTGGGGATCCGTGTCCCGTTTTAGTTCAATTACCACCCGCATTCCTTGGCGATCGCTCTCATCCCGTAGATCTGCAATCCCTTCAATTTTCCCAGCGTTAACTAATTCTGCTACTTTTTCAATCCACCCCGCTTTGTTGACTTGGTAGGGCAGTTCTGTAACAATAATCGCCTCTCTGCGCCGCTTGCCCCGGCTGCCTTCGATCGTCTCAATATTCGTAATCCCCTGCACCGGAATACTGCCCTTGCCCGTGCTGTAGGCATCCCGAATCCCCGTCGTATCAGTAATTGCGCCCCCTGTGGGGAAATCTGGAGCCGGAATTAGTTGCCAGAGTTGGCTGTCGGGCAGGTCTGGTCGATCGATCAAGGCAATGAGACCATCAACGATTTCTCCCAAATTGTGGGGCGGGATATTCGTCGCCATGCCCACAGCGATCCCGGCACAACCATTGAGAAGCAGGATCGGTAACTGGGCGGGTAAGACTACTGGTTCCTGCTGGGAGTTATCAAAATTGCCAATAAACCCCACCGTGGCTTCGCCAATTTCCTGTAACAGGGCTTCGTGGGCAATGGGAGCTAACCGGGTTTCGGTATAACGCATCGCCGCCGGGGGATCATTATCCACGCTGCCAAAATTGCCATGCCCGCCTAGGAGGGGATAACGGCTAGAAAAATCTTGGACTAATCTGACAAGGGCATCATAAACTGCCTGATCACCGTGGGGATGATACTTCCCCAGCACGTCCCCGACAACTCTGGCACATTTGCGGTAGGGGCGATCGGGGGTCAGCCCCAACTCGTGCATGGCGTAGAGAATCCGGCGGTGGACAGGTTTCAAGCCATCCCGGACATCCGGCAAAGCCCGCCCCACAATGACGCTCATGGCATATTCCAGATACGATCGTTGCATCTCCCCATGAATAGGAGTAGGAATGATGTTACCAGAGTTGAGGAGATCGAGTTGTTTCGCCATGAGTTTGACCGTTGCAGATAGGATATTTAATGATGTATTGTCTGATGTATTATCTTACTAACTGACAAAAATAATAGTGAGTGGAGCTAAATCAAGGCAGTAATTGATCTGTGGTTTAGTATTGATTTAGTAGCGATCTAGTTAGGTAGTAAGTTAAGAGTATTTTTTTCATAGTTTTTTTATCAGTTTTTTCATCCCTATCCTCATCCCCAAATCCTCCAAAATCCTAAATACTCAGTTTATGAAAACCGTTTTACTTGTTGAAGATGATCCCATTAATGCCCGTGTCTTTTCTAAGATTCTGGTGAAACGGGGGGGCTTGGCAGTAAAGCATACCGAAAATGTGGAAGAGGTCATGCAGATTGCCCAAGCTAAGCAGGCAGATATTATTCTTATGGATGTATCTCTTTCCCATAGTGTTTATCAAGGTAAGGCGGTAGATGGTATCAAAATTACCCAAATGCTCAAGGCTGATCCCCAAACAGCGACCTTACCCATTATTTTGGTGACGGCGCACGCCATGGAGGGCGATCGAGAGAGTTTCTTGAAGCAAAGTGGGGCCGATGGCTATATTTCCAAGCCGGTGGTTGATCACCAGTTTTTTGTTGACCAGATTATGGCGCTCCTCCCGGATTAACCTCAAGATTATCTAATACCCGTAGGGTGGGCAATGCCCACCTTAAATTTTGATATTGATTGTGAACTTATTTGAGTTTATTTAAACTAGGACTTACGCAAAATAAGGTTTTATCCACTGTTAGTAGGGGTAAGGTGGGCACTGCCCACCCTACATTTAGAGTCTGTGCGTAAGTCCTGTAAACTTGATTCTGGATAACTAGCCCCGCAATCAATCAGGTAAATCACCAAGTAAATCACCAAGTAATTTATTCCTCACAGTACAAATATACTACTAAGGGGAAATAACTGTTACAGGCTGACGCTGAATTTCGGTAATTGCTGTTTGGACTTGGGGCAGAGCCAAGAAATTTTGGCTGACGGCGAGTAATCTTTCTCCCCAGAGGTTTTGGCGCAGAAATTCAAGATCTGCATAGCGGACATCGGCGCGCAGGGCTGCCAGTCCTTGGGTCAGGGCTACTTCTCTTTCTCCGAGGCTAAAGTTGGCGACGGCGATCGCCATCTGGGGTTCAGCAACTTGGGGATCAATGACCAGAGAGGCTTGCCACTTTTCGATCGCCCCCCGCACATCACCTTCTTCAAACAAAACTAAGCCAATATTAGTCAACGCCGGCCAAAAATCTTTTTCGATCGCTAAGGCTCGATCAAAGGCAATTTTTGCTTCTGAATATTGTTTCAACATTAGATGGGCGTTACCTAGATCAAACCAAGCGTCGGTAGTTTCTGGACGGAGGCGTAATCCAGTCTGGAGATCTTCGATCGCCCCTTGGTAGTCAGTTTTTTGGAATCGAGCCGAACCCAAGGCAAAATAAATAGACGCTTCTTCGCTAGCTAAACTCCTTGCTTGTTGGAGAGCCTCGATCGCCTCATCGAACTTTCTTTCTTGAGCGTACAATGTCCCCAAAATCAACCAAGTCTGATAGCGTCTGGGAGCCAACTGACTTGCCATTAAAGCCCTTGATAACGCCAGCTCCGTTCTGCCAAAACGAATTAATCGCACAGCATCCTGAGCTAGCTTCAGCCCCTGATCTTCCAGATCTCTGACATTTATCTGCACAGTATAGGGAAGTAAGGCTTGCCCCCAAGCGGGTAAGGGCGCACAGATTAAACCCAAAATTGTCAGCGTAGAAAAAATCGTAATGCGCTTACGCACAGTTTTGCCTCTAAATTCAGAACAACAGCAATACCCAATGTAGTGATTAAATCCAATGGCAGTCAAGAGAATCCCTAAACTTCCCTGAATTTCCTCTAATTTCCCCTATCTAATCTAAATTTGGATAGTATAGATATCCTAAATCATTTGCTAAATTAAATTGCTGCTGGTAGGTTACCCGCCGCAGGCGGGTGAAATCATTTAGGAATGCTATATTAGGCATACTTCAACTATGTTTGATCTAGGAACCTGTAGTTTGATCTAGGAACCCGTGAAGCTCTAAGTTTGATCTAGGAACCCGTGAAGCTCTAATATTTTATTTCCTTGTACCTCCCCGTACCTCCCCTTACCTTCCCTTACCTCCCTGCACCTCCTTCCCTCCCCTCCCTGTACTTCCCAAAAATAACTAAGTCAAGAATTTAGACAAATTTTCTGTAGTCCAGTTGTCAGGTTATATTTAATTTCAGACGGGGGCGATCGCCGTACCACACAGGAGAAAGTTTATGAGTGTAAAAGTAGTTTGTTTAGGAGAGGCTTTATGGGACTATATTGCTGATCAACCGGGAGATGACCTAGAAGCAGTAACTAGCTGGACTCCCTACCCCGGTGGCGCACCAGCCAATGTTGCCTGTGGCTTGGCGAAATTAGGGACTAAGACTGCCTTTGTCGGAGCCTTGGGCAATGATCCAGAGGGAGACAAGTTAGTCACAGTCCTAGAAGAACGGGGTGTGGTGGTGACAGGGCTCCAACGTCTAGACAAACATCCTACCCGTCCAGTGTATGTTCTCAGGGATGAGGGGGGCGATCGAACCTTTGCCGGATTTAGCCCAGATGCTACCCCCGTCTCCCCGACCATGTTTGCCGATGCCCATCTCCAAAAGCAAGATTTACCTGCTGATCTGATTGCGGCGGCAGATTACCTAGTGATTGGTTCCCTTGGTTTAGCCTCTTGGGACACCAGAACGGCGGTGCAATGGGCGATCAATCATTGCTTGGAGCAGCAAAAGCGGGTAATTTTGGATATCAACTGGCGACCCATGTTTTGGGCTTATCCAGAGGCTGCCCGCCCCATGATCCAAGGAATTTTGCCCGTGGTTAGTATCCTCAAGCTCACAGAAGAAGAGGCGTTGTGGCTGTTTGATACCGATGAATTGGATGTAATTTCTTTGGATTTACCTTCAGTGCAGGGAATCTTGTTAACTAAAGGCTCCCAAGGTTGTGAATATCTCTTTGGTTCCCATCGGGGGCATTTACCCGCTTTTCCTGTGGACGTAGTGGATACCACCGGGGCTGGGGATGCCTTTCTAGTGGGATTTCTCCACCAACTTTGTGAGCAGGGACTAGCGGCGATGGCTGAGGAGCAGCAATTGCTGGAAATGTTAAGGTATGGCAATGCGATGGCAGCTTTGACAGTGATGGGGAAAGGGGCGATCGATTCCCAACCCACAGAAGCAGAAATTATTAATTTCTTGCAGCAATATTAAATCTCTCAACTTGTAAATCTCTAATCCCCTAATCAAATTCCTGAATAAATTCTACGATCGCCGAGAGCATTGGCAGATTTACCTCTTGATTGGAGAGATTTTTGAGAGAGTTAGACCCTTTTTGGAGGAGTAATTTTTTGCCGAAGCCCGGATGATGAAAGATGCTCAGAGACTGGTCATTGGAGTTGGTGAGGATCAATTGGGTCGGGGAGCTAAAAAAGTTATTTTCTTGCACTTCTAGGGGAATAGAAATGGCAAGGTTGTGGGCGGCGACCTCGTGAATAGTCCGGCGGACAGTATCGATCAATTCTCTAATTCTCTGGGGTTCCTTGATTTTCAGGGATTCAAGATTTTGGGATTGGAGCCCTTTGACGATCGCCATAATATTATTGTGGGCGCTGCCAGCACTTTGAAAAGGCAGAATAGCAATATAGCCAAGGATAAACAGATATTCGTTGTTATTGATATTAAAAGTAATCGTTGTCCGTCTTGCCCCCACTTCAATACTAGGAGCTTCCCCCAAGCGCAGATATTTCTTGCTAGATAGTTTTTGGTAGGCAGACAACAGCAGCAGGTTGGCATCAAGGGTAAGGGGTGCATCCACAAGGATCTTGACCTTGGGCATGGTTTGATTGAAGAATTTTCGGGGATCATCGGTTTCAAAGCGCTGAATCTCGGAGCGATCGCCGTCAGGACTCAAATCTACCCAATCCGCAATCATGCCATCGGTTTTCAAGCCAAAGCGAGACACCGCAAATAATTTGGCTCCAGTTAAATTTGCCCCGGTTAAATCTGCTCCAACCCAGTCTGCCCGAATCAGGTTCGCCTGAGTTAAATCCGCATGAACCAGACTAGTATTTAACAAATTGGCATTGCTCAAATCAGCCCCCACGAGGTTTGCCCCGCTCAACTTGGCATCGCTCAAGTCAGCCCAGCTCAAGTTGGCTCCACTCAAGTCGGCCCAGCGCAGGTTTGCCCCACTCAGGTCGGCTCCACTCAGGTTTGCTTTACTAAGATTTGTCTGGCGGAGTTCTGCTTCTCGGAGATTTGACCCACTCAAGTCGCTCCGGCTGAGGTCAGAACCGTTGATGTTAGCCTGCTCAAGGATTGCTCCAGTGAGGGAACAACCCCGGAGATTGGCTTCACTGAGGTTAGCCCGGGTGAGGTTGGCTTGTCGCAGAGTTGCTTCCCGCAAGTCCGCTCCATTAAGATTCGCCGTCCGCATATTGGCTTTGCTCAATTCTGCCCGGATTAATTCTGCTCGAATCAGGGACGTATTGATCAATTCTGCCCCGGCAAAGTCTGCCCGAATGAGGTTGGCGACATTTAAGGTGGCTCCATTTAGCTTCGCCTTGGTAAAGTTGGCTCCACTCAAACGGGCGACATTTAACTTTGCTCTGGTCAGGTTGGCTCCACTGAGATTGGCTCCACTGAGGTTGGCGACACTGAGATTGGCATTGCTGAGGTCGCAGCCACTGAGGTTAATGCTGCTCAGGTTGGCTTCAATCAGCATGACGGAGGAAAAATCCCTAGTCCCGGCGGCATATAGATCAATTAGTTCGGTGACATCCATAGGTTGGTAGATTAGCGGTTTGCAAAATTAAGGGCGGATGATTGAGAAAGCTGGTAGACACATAGTAGATGGCTTGACTAGATGTTGGCTAGATGCTTGATTGAGCAGGTAATTAAATATTAAGTTAGTTGAATAGATAGTTAGTTAAATATGTCAACAAAAAGATTTGGTAAATTAGGCAAATCAGGTAAATGTAGTAAATGTAGTAAATGTAGTAGATGCAATAGATAAATAAATTTGAAGCAGGAAGGAATCGATCGAGATGCAAACCAAAAGAGAAGGAGAGATGCTCGCCACAGAGTTGGCAACGAAAACTGTAGGAATTGTGGGATTGGGTTTAATCGGGGGTTCCCTAGGGATCGATCTCCGCCACCGGGGCATAAAAGTTTTGGGGGTGTCTCGATCGACCTCTACCTGCGACCACGCCCTAGAACGGGGGCAGTCGATCAAGCTAGTGAAGATTTGTCCCTACTCCAAGCTGCTGAGGTGATCTTTATCTGCACACCCATCGCTGCCATTGCGCCGACAGTCCGGGCCTTAATTCCCTACCTTACCCCAGAAACTGTCCTGACGGACGTGGGTTCCGTAAAAGCGCAAATCCTCCAAGAAGTTTTACCCCTGTGGTCTCGATTTGTGGGGGGACATCCCATGGCGGGAACAGCCTCTCAGGGAATTTTAGCTGCTCAGGAGGGTTTATTTACCAAGGCTCCCTATGTTTTAACAGTAGTGGATGGTACGCCAGTGGAGGCGGTGGAGTTAGTGGCAAACTTGGTGCGAGTCGCTGGGAGTGAGTCTCTACTTTGCCTCTCCCCAGGAACCACGATCTAGCCGTCGGCCTAATTTCTCACCTCCCAGTAATGATTAGTGCCAGCCTCATCGATGCCTGTACTAGAGAATC
>JAAUUE010000437.1 GCA_012031635.1 Coleofasciculaceae cyanobacterium SM2_1_6
CTCTGGATAATCATGATATTCGTGCAAGCTCACCGCAATGGCGGGAAACCTCTGGCGAAATTTGGCAATTACTTCCGGCAGGATATGAGTAGCAGCGCTGCGAAAAGAAGCAACCCGGACTAGACCCCCCCGGAGTCCCTTGGCTCGATCGACAATGGCGTTAATCTCGTTCAGCAACCCCAAAATTTGCCTAGCCTGCGCCGTAACTTCTTCACCAACGGGGGTGAGACTGGATCGCCGCCGATCGCGCTTGAATAGAATCACCCCTAATTCTTCCTCTAGGGAAGCGATCGCATGGCTAATCCCCGATTGAGATATTCCCAGTTGCAGGGCAGCTTCGCTAAAGGTTCCCCAGTCAGCCACAGCGACTAAAGCCCGGAGTTGAGGCAGTTTCAGATGCAGGTCAGAATCAGCAGCCATAATTCTCAAGAGTTTTTAATAATTCTCAATCATCCATAGCAGTCCCAAATGATTTCACCCGCCGGCGGCGGGGGGAATAACCTATTAGAAGCAATCTAATTTAGAAAATAATTTAGGATTGCTCTATCAATTTTACTCATGGTAGTGATGCCAATTTCCTTTTGCCCTTCAGGGAAGAACTGCCTAGGCTAAGAGGACGATTAGATCAGTTATCAGTTATCAGTTAACAGTTATCAGTTAACAGTTATCAGAGTTACTTGTACTGAGCGAAGTCGAAGTGTCAGTTAGTCGAAGTGTCAGTTATCAGTTAGTTGATAAGATTGAGGTTGTCCGATGCCGCAGAGTAATTTAAATAAATTCATCAGTAAATTCATTGGTAAATTCATTGGTAAATTTCAGAGTAGATTTCCCAGCAAATCTTTTCAATCTCAGCCCTTTGGTTTGGGATTATTAATAATTGTCATGGTGATTTGGGGTAGTACATTTCCCTTAATGAAAAATGCCATCGATACCCTTGCTCCTGCCGCCCTTGTTGCTGTCCGGTTCTCGATCGCCGCCCTTGCCCTCTTACCTTTCTTGGGTCGCCTCTATCCCCAGTTGCTTTGGGACGGAGCAGTCTTGGGTGGGCTATTTTTCTTAACAATGTTTACACAACTCAAAGGACTAGAAACGATTCCCGCTAACCGTGCAGCCTTTATCTGTGGCTTCAATGTGGTGCTAGTTCCTCTTTTGGCTCCAGTCTTTTATCGCTGGTTTGGGCGGGGGCAATCGCCACAATCTAGAGGCATCCAGTTCCAGAAGTGGACGGCGGCTATTTTTGCTCTGGCAGGATTGGGGATTATGTTTGGAGGGGCGGCGAGTTGGAGTAGTGGAGATTTCTGGATGTTGCTCTGCGCTCTGGCTTTTGCCCTACACTTGCTCTACTTGGAGTTAATTAGCCATCGGCATCGGGTGATGGCTATCACAGGCGTACAGCTAATGGTAGTGGCGGGGATGGGCTTAATTTGGGCGGCTCCCATTCTCAAAACCCAAGTAGGCGAAATTACGAATAATTGGTGGATATTGGTTTATCTCGGTTTAGTCGTCAGCGTTTTCAGCACCTCCATCCAAATGGTTGCCCAACGCCTAGTTTCTGCCCCAGATACCGCCCTCATGTGTACCCTAGAGCCAGTTTTCGCCACGATTTTTGCCTTTTTCTTGTTGGGAGAACAGATGAATCTCCAAGGATGGCTAGGAGCGATCGTGATTGTGGCAGCCATGCTCCAAAGTCAAGGAATTTTGCCGATGCTGTTCGATCGAGCCTTTCGCTCCCCAAGCTAAGTCTTCGGCATAGTCTCGGTCTCAGAATTACTTAAGGAAAATTGCCAACAAAGCGATCGCTTAACCAAAGAAAATTAATCTAGGGCAGGGGCGATCGCTCACTTAATGAAGTTCAATTTTTGCGAGACTAGACCTACAAACTTTGTAGTTAAGTATTAGTTTCTTAGATTCTACCTCTGAGGAACTGAGCCATTTCGTTGGGAGTGGGGGATTTTTCGAGGGCGGTTTCTTCAGTGATTCTGCCTTCTTGGTAGAGTTTCAATAGCTCCTTATTCATAGTAGTCATGCCATCAAATTCCGAGGCTAACATGACTCCCGCAATCTCATCATTTTGCCCCCGCATAATGTACTCCTTGATGGATTCTGTGTTGATCAAGATGTCATGGAAGGCTGCCCGTTTGCCGTCGGTGGTTTTACACAACCCTTGGGCAATAACAGCGACTAGGGCTTCAGAAATAGCGACCCGCATGGCTGCTTGTTCCTCTGGTTTGTAGAGGTTGAGAATCCGCTCGATCGTCTTCACGGCACTGTTGGTATGGAGCGTTCCCACAACTAAGTGACCTGTTTGGGCAGCTTTCAGGGCAGTATTCACGGTATCCTTATCCCGCATTTCCCCCACCATGATGATGTCTGGGTCTTCCCGGAGAGCGGCTTTCAGGGCGTTGTCAAAGAGCTTGGTATGTCTGCCTACTTCCCGGTGTTTAATCAAAGATTTCCGACTAGTGTGGACAAATTCCACCGGGTCTTCGATCGTAATAATATTTTTTTGATGTTCCTTGTTGATGTAGTCGATCATCGCCGCCAGAGTCGTGGATTTCCCAGAACCCGTCGGGCCAGTCACCAGAATTAGTCCTTTGTGATAATGACAGATATCTTTGAAGACTGGTGGCAGCTTGAGTTGTTCAATAGTCAGGATCGTATTGGGAATGAGCCGGATCACGAGGGAAGGACCACCGAGGGAAAAGAAACAGTTGATCCGAATCCGGGAGAAGTCGTACTGGTTGGCTCCGTCAAAATCCAGATGGTCGAGAAATTGTTGGATTTCCTTCTCTGACATAATCTCCCGTAACCAACTCATAAAAGTGGGGTGATCGGTGACAGGATATTCCGTACTCACAATATCGCCCCGCATCCGCAGGCGAGGCGTTTCCCCCACCCCGGCATGAATATCAGAGCAGCCCTCATCAAAGGCTTTTTTAACAATTTCGTAGAGGGTGGGTTGTCCGGGAGTGGGCCCGGCATTGGCTGGGGGTCTACTTTCCGCAGGAGCCGCCGCCGGGGTTGGACTAGGAGCTTTGGGGGGCGCTGGCGGGGGGGGGGGCTACGTACTCACACGGGTAGCGGCCATGTCACGGTTTGACTGGGTTGCTGCCGAGTGACGGTGGTGGGCGGCTCCGGGCGGGGCGGGGGGAGCGGCGGGCTCT
>JAAUUE010000438.1 GCA_012031635.1 Coleofasciculaceae cyanobacterium SM2_1_6
AAAGAAGTATTCTCTCGAATGCGAGGATACTTTGGAGTCAGCAGTGTTTCAGTCCCCTTGCGGGGAATTGGTTATGAAAGCGCTTGTCTAGGGAGGCATACCTAGAGAGGATTTCAGGAGACAAATCGACCCACCTCAAAAATAGGGTAATTTTCGGTGGTAAATTTAGCTGAAATCTCATTTTCTTAGTATCTAGAACGCTTACTGAACAAGCGATCGATACACCTCAATGGAATTATTTAGTTTTCAAGGATCAGAGGAGGTGTGGAGATTTCCTATCTCTTGCCTTTTACAATACACCATATTTCCCAAATAAACCATTAAATTATGTAAAAATTTATTTATTCTCACCGATGAGAGTGAAAGCTGCCCAGTTTTGGGGATGGGGATGCTTGGCTTTGGTAGCGATCATCGCTCGTTGCAGAGCAAAGGCTTCATCAGGATTCGATCGCAACTGCTGATAGAAAGTCTCCATAAGCTCGGCAGTGGGAGCATCGGGAATCGCCCACAGAGAAACCAAGACACTAGCGGCTCCGGCAGCAAGAAACGATCGAGACAACCCGATCACCCCATCCCCCGTAATTTTCCCCCGCCCCGTATCACAGGCACTCAGCACCACCAATTTACTAGTGAGCCGGAGATTGAGAATTTCTGCCGCCGTCAACAGTCCCTGATTGAGTTGAGAAACATTAGGCGCAGCTTGAGCATTAGGGGAATTAGCCGCAGAATTAGCAAGGACGATCGCCCCCGGCACACCCCCACCACTAAAATCATTCAGTAATCCGTGGGTTGCTAGGTGAATAATCTTCGATCGGGGCATCTGCCGGACGATCGCTGCTTTCGTGGCTTGATCCCCAGTCATGGCTGACACCTTAAATATTTGAGCGATCGCCAGAGCTTCCTGTTCGGCTCCCGGCAAGGCTTCTAACTTCTGGGGGGGAATACCGGGAATGGTAATTAGGGGCATAGTGGGATTTCCCACAATTAAAACTTCCTGCCCAGAGTTTTCTTGGCGTTGACGCTGAGTAAGTTGCAATACCTGAATAGAAGGGGCAGTTTGCAGAGCGTATTTATCAATGAGATATTTGCCTTGGGCATCTTGCAGGGCGGGGAAGGGTAACAAAAACAAGCTGCGATGGGGAATAATAATCAAGCGTTCGGGGTTTTGGGCAGGATTGGAGGATTCTGCGGCTACGGGCGGCGGTAACAGGTCAGCGATCGGGTCAATTAATATTTGATACAATTCCTGTAGCAACTGGGGATAGGTATTTCTGCCACCACCCCGTCCCACTCCGAGGACATCACGGGTACGGTTCACTAATCCAGCCAAGGAAGTTTGTTTTCCCTGCGCCAAGAGCTTGAGGTCTACCCGGCGTTGGGTAATTTTCCCCGTGGGCTGCACAACCCAAATAAATAACTCTGATTCTTGGGGACGCAGTTGATTATTAACCACAAAATCTTCATAGATAATCGAATATTCAATCAGAGTAGCGTTCTGCTCTTGAGCTAGTTTCTGGATTTGCAACCCAGCGATCGGCTCTACCTTCGGGGCTTGGGTGGTTCTGGGGGTCAGACGGCGGGAGATTAGATCCACAAAGGTTCTGGCTCTGCCCCGTTCCGAAATTTCTAGGGCTTGCTCGGCTTTATTTTGCTCCGTCAGAAATTTTTGAAAGTTATTATAAATGGCTCCCTGAGTTTCCAAAAAAGACACCTTGTAACCATCGTTACTGCCCAGATTCTGGCGGACTTTTTCCCATGACTCCATACCCCGGATAAATTGACTTTCTGCACTAGCAGGATTATTGGCTCGGTGGTAGGCCACAGCATAATTGTTTCTGGCTAACCCTTCTAAACTCCCGGCTTGGGGCGGAATATTGTTAATAAAGCGCTGATAAAAGTCTAGTAATTGTTGCTGGTTTTGAGGGGCGGGGTTGTTGTTGTATTTTTGGGCGTAGGCTAGAGCCAAGTTGTTGCGAATAATCGCCGCCATCCTTGCCTCAGCAATTTCAAAGGCAATTCTCAGCCCTTCCTCGTAGAAACTAATGGCTCGATCGACATCTCCCTGCAAATAGTAAGCTCCCCCCAGATTTCCTAAAGCCTGAACTTCATTAAGGCGTAGACTTTGCCTTGCAGTAGCGGAACCTTGATTGCTCTGCTGATCTCGCCGGAGGAGGTCTAGATATTGTTGCTGAAAGTTGATGGCTTGGGGATAGTTAGCAAGGGCGTGGTAGACAATTCCCAAATTAGAAAGGGCTTGAGCAAGGACTCGATTATTCTGCAAAGTCCGGGCGAGGGCGAGGGATTTTTCTTGGAACTCTAGGGCTTTTGGGTATTCCCCAATGGCTTGATACACCATCCCCAAATCGCCGAGGGCTTGAGCTTCTCCTAGTTGATCTTTGAGTTCTTGAGACAAAGCCAGCCGTCTTTCTTGGATTTCGATCGCCTTCAGATAAACATCTCCAGCTAAGTAAACTTTGCCAATATTTCCCAGCGCAAGTCCGCCGAGTTTGGGATCCGTACCTTGGTAGTAGTAAGCTTTGTGCCAAGTTTGAGCGAAGTATTGATTGAAATAATCGATCGCTTCGTAGTACAACCCCGTAGCGGCATAGGCTAAACCCAAGTTTCCCAAGAGCATAATTTCCTGTGCTTGATCCCGGCTGGTGGCATTTCTAGTTTCTTCCAGACTTGCCAGATATCCCGGAATGGCTCGATCGTATTCCCCGTTGGCATGGAGAGCGATCGCTTCCCGGAGAGGATCCCCAGTCCCAAAATCCGTAAGTTGAGCTTCCCCTCGATCGGCAAAATAAGCAATCCCTTTAGCACTAGTATATTGACCTTCCCAGACAATATTTTGAATCGGTTGGTAGAGAGAAAGGAGTTGAGGAGCAGCTATTTGATCTGTAGCGGTGATTTGCTTGGTAGCTTGATTTGAAGTTTGAGTTGGAAGTTGTGAAGTTTGCCCTTGGGCGGGAACAGACAAAAGAGTAGAGATATTGCGAGAAGCTAAAGTTAGTAGAGTCTCCCGGCTCTCCGCTAACCGATGGTTAACAATAATTACCAAAAAAGTAGCCACCACAGCTACCATCAACAGCACAACTCTTCCCATCTTCCCCGCCCTAAAACTTCCGCTCCTTGCCCCTACGAGAACTAATTAAGC
>JAAUUE010000054.1 GCA_012031635.1 Coleofasciculaceae cyanobacterium SM2_1_6
AGAATCTCGATCGCATTCCCAATAAAGAGATAGAGCTAGTTTATTTCTCTTTCTAAATTGCAATTAGTGGTAATTCAGAGAGTAAACTAGGCAAGATAGATGTTTTACTGCCATGGCCATTTAATATCAGGTAAGGTTATTCCACTAAAAAAGCTACCAATGTTAGCCATAGCATTACCTACCGCAGTAGTAGTTTTATTCCACATATCAGCAGTCCAATTTTTAGTAGAATTCCAAGTTTCAGCAGTCCAATTTTTAGTGGCATTCCAAGTTTCAGCAGTCCAATTTTTAGTGGCATTCCATGCATCAACAGTCCATTCTGTAGTGGCACTCCATGCATCAATGCCCCAGTTTTTGATTACATTCCAAGTCTCCTTACTCCATGTAGATGCGGCACTCCAAGCAGATTCAATAGCTGACAATACTGCTGGTCCAAGTTTCTGTGTCAAAATGTTCCAAGATTCTAGGATTGCAGTAATAACCAGTCCATATTTTATACGTTGAAGTTCAGTACCTAAGCGAGTTACAAAAGCAATAGCTAGTTCCAAGAAAAACTTACTAGTTGAAATGCCAATTCTTGCAAACCGGGAATAAGGCTAGCCAAGCCAGAAAGACCAGATAAAGCGGCTAATGTTCTTAAGAAAGCAAAGTAATCAGGATCTGCATGATTGTTACCATCAATATAGCTAAATAAAGGGTTACTCAAATCAGAAATAGTTTCACTGTTGTCAACTTTATTAGTAGAACCATCAATAACATATTTACTTCCTGTCTTGCTAGAATCTAGATGCTCGGTAATTGGATTGATACTATCCCAGAAATTTTCATCTTTGTAGGATATCAATACCTGCTTACCTGGTAGAAAGGCTACTCCTGCCATACTTACTAAGTCTCCACTTACGATGTAGTGAGTAATTTTAGTTTCGTTGTTTGGCTTAAAAGATTGAACTGAGTTAATACTGATACCAGGAGAGTTAAACGTTACAGTTTCTCGAACTTTCGATGAAAAAGCAGATGTTGTCCATTGAGCAAGAGCACCTCCAAGACTATGACCAGTTACATCAACTTTTCCAGATTGAGAATTAATCCAAGATTCTACATCAGATTTATTTGATTGAAACTGGTTATATCCAACACCAAAAACATTTAAGTCAGCGAACAAATCGTTGAAATCAGTAGGTTCAGTCCCTCTAAGTACTAAAACCGGAACTTTTCCGCTATCTGGAAGCTTTGGCACTAACCCTAGTGCATAAAAACCTGAATTGTTAAAAACTTTATCCACCCTATATCCAATCTCATCAAACTTATTTGTTGTAGAACCATCATAAACAGCCCAAACCAGCTTTTCATAGTCATTATGGTTGGCTGGAAGTACAGGCTGTGATCCTACTCCGATCGTTACAACACCAATTGCTCCAACAGCACCATTAGAGTTGTTGTTAGAGCTACCAGGCATTGGGCTGGAGTTGGGCGGATTACCCCAAATGTAGGCACTGGGAACCCATAGGTTTGTACCCTTGACTTTGAACCACCGAGCATCTGGTTGTCCCGTCCACATATCAGTGCCAGTTTCACCATAAGTCCAAGCATCAAACTCTAAAGTTTTGCCATTAGGTTCGCTGCGAGAACTACGATCGCTAAATCGAGTACTGTTCCGCAGATTCACGCCAATGGATGGCCCAACAGTGCCGATGAAATTCACCCAGCGAATATCGCTATTGATAGGCGTAGAGGATGGAGGAGAAACAATAGGATTGCCCGTTCCAGTTTGATAATTTACAGGTAAATAAACAGATTGACCTACTTGTAGATTTCGTGCTTCTGCTGCGGTAAATGTACTACCATCAGCCTTCTTAATTTCTGTCCAACGATTTGCATTACCTAATTCTCTTTGTGCAATAGCTGACAGAGTATCACCAGAACGGACTCTATACTCTCGTTGTTGTCCGGGGATAGCTTGTGGTGATTCAAATTGGGGATTTGGAGTGGCATTTTCTAGGCGAACAAAAGACAAACCAGCATATTGGGCTGCTGTTAAGGTTCTTTCGCTAATACCTTTACCTGCCCAGTTAGCTTCAGAAATACGGACACTACCATCAGGATAAACTTCCTCAACAAAAGCAACGTGTCCCCACTGTAAAGTTCCTTTAGTATACGGTGGCCAGACTAATATCCCCCGCGCCCCAGCCGTTGGTGTAGAACTAATAGGCAAACCTGCTCGTTCCGCATCCCGCCGCCAAGATTCTGCATGACCAAGAAACCAACCATTTGCTTTTGTACCAGCAGGTAGCAATCCTGTTTCTAACATCCGCCCATAGGCAAACCAAGTACACTGACCCTGCCAATTATAAGCAAATGGATTAACAGACCCCTTACGGTAGTTATCTGAACTAGGGTTAATTGGAACATTAACAATAGGTTGCGGTTGTCCAGGTTGTACAGGTGTTTGTACGGGAGGCAAAGGAGTTGATCCGGGAGCATTTCCATTAATTAGCGCACTTGCTACCCAATTATTCGTTCCAGCAATCCGATACCAGCGTTCATCAGGTGTTCCTAGCATGACATCATCAATCCGCTCACCATAAGTCCAGCCACTAAATTGAAGATTAGCTTGATAGCCATAGCCACCCACTCTAGAAAAGCTAGTTCCGGGGCCAGATCGTACATTTGCGCCAGCCGTTGCCATCACCCAACCAGAAAAACCTGATGGCTCAATATTTGGCCACATTGGAACAGCCACCGCTCTTTCGTTAGGAGTAACTCTTCCTTCTCCGCTCCAAGTATCTGGAATCAGGATAGCAGGGATTTCGTAATTTATAGGAGTTACAGTTTTGGCTAGACCTACGGCTGCGGTGATGTTAAGGAGTCCGGCTCCGGTTTCTTCATCCCAGCCGGGAGTGTTGAGATCAGTAGCAGTTTCCTTGAGGATTTCGATTACTTGGCGATAGCTCAACTCAGGATTTGCTGCCCAGACTTGAGAGGCGGCTCCGGTTACTTGGGCTGTAGCGACGGAAGTTCCCGCCATTGTTCCCAGACCATCCCCAGAGTTGGAGAGGATTGGGTTGTCGATCGAGCCACCAGGAGCCATAATATCTAAACCATAACCATAACTAGAATAAGCTGCCCTAGCCATGCCATCGGCTGCCCCAACGGTGATGATATTGTCAAACTCTTGGGAGGCTTGCCCCAACACCGACATCACGCCGCCATCATTTCCAGCCGCAGCGACAATTAGCACCCCACTTTGTCTGGCATACTCGATCGCCCCCCGTTCTTGAGGTGTAAATTCATAGCGAGTAGTCACACTGCCATCGGGGTTAACTTGGGTCAGATCAATACTCAGGTTGATAATTGCATTGGGTTGATCAGAAGCGATCGCCGCATCTACAAATTCCACTAGTGCATCTGCCCATTTTCCAGACTCCACTGCACTGCTCACCCACAATGGCGCATCATCATTGATCCCATCAATTCCTAACCCATTATCTTGAGTCGCAGCCACAATTCCCAGAATATGATCAGCGTGAGTTCCTTCCCCAGCAACTACCGTAGGATTACTATCATTTTCAATCCAATCTTTGCCAAAGATAATCCGGCTGTAATCTATATCTGGATTCCCTTGGGTGAGATGGGTATCAATAAAGCCAATCAGGGGCTGGTCTTCCTTAGGAAAGTCGTATTCTTCAGCAATAGTATCAACCACTGATTCCACAATGGTTTTCCAGATTTCTCCTTCTCGCCACCAAGGTTCCTGACCCATGATTCCAGCATCGATCAAGTCACCCACCGTCGGCGCATCTAAGTCTGCACCATTAACAGTGATAATGATGTCATTCAAATCCCAGTCAGATTTCTGGTCATTGCTGATATCTTCTAGGGTAAAAGTGCTACCTTTGCCAGTGAGATCTACCACCTGCACAAAGTGATTCATGCTATCTGGGTTGGCAACTGCCAGAGAAAATAGAGGACGGAGGCTCCCGGTTGGTAATTCCCCTGCTTCGAGGCTGTCTAAAACATTAGCAAAAGTACCATTGGGGATGACGGCAAAGAAAAACTGCTCCCCTACTGAGAGTTGGACTATTTTCTCTCCGGCAAATTCCCCATGATTGGAGTCTCCATCTCCCATATTTCCTGAAAATTCTGCCCCTTCGTTAATGTCATCCACCACAATATTGTCTAAAGCTCGACGGAGGGCTTCTTGCATAAACTCGATCGAGTTCAGGTCATAATTTTCTAGCCCCGCAGTCGACACAACCCCGACCTGTCCTTCGTAGGCTCCCCCATCAAATTTCCAAGTTACCGATAGCTGTCCAGAGGGATCGGTAACTGTCCCCAAGCCACCAACAACATCGGAGAGTAATAGAGGAATATCTACCAGAGTGTCTTCTGCGTCTTCATCCTCTGGGTCTTCATCAGTTACTTCATTGGGTTCGGTATCTGCATCGGTTTCGTCAGCTTCAGCAACGGGATCGATCGCATTATCCTCTAACTCAGATTCAGCACGGGGACTGATGCCTCTTCTTCTAATTCAGATTCGGCAACGGGATTGATCGCCTCAGTTTCATTGCTGATAAATTCTAGGCTTGGCTCTACTTCACTGGAAGTTTCTGTTGTGATTTTTGTTGTTTCTACGGTCGTCTCTTCATCTTGACTGTTGGCAGCAGGTTGCTCAGGGCTGAGGTTGTCGGTGGTCAAATCTTCCAAGACTTCTTCTACTTCCTCTGCTGCTAGAGGATCCCACTCGGCTGCTTCCCCGGCAATTTCGGCGACTTCTAGGGCAGTAAAATCTGCCGCTTCTAGTTCTGGGGATTCTGCTTCTGGGGATTCGGCACTAATTTCTGCCACATCTTCCGGCAGATCATTTTCTGCGGGGATTTCTGGAGCTTCGTTACTTTCAATTTCGATCGGAATCACACTAGGAGATTTTTGGTCTTTACCGGAACCGTAAAATAAACGGCGACCTTGATGACGTTGAAGACCCTGATAAACCATGAAATTACCTCACTTTATGATTAAGCTACCCAATTAATTATAATTTGTGAATTATTATAAGGCAGTATATTCTATGCAAGGGCAGATTACAGAATGTCTTTGTAAAATTTATGTGATCTTAATATAAAATTTATATGTAGACTAAAATACCAATATCAATGATCTTTAAGATAACTTTTATTTCAACTTGTCTATTAAAGTATTGACTGAAATAGAATCATGATTTATAGTCGTGACTAATCTACCATTTTCAAGCTGCTATGTTTGCTCACTATTCCCCACCAGACCTTCCAGCAGATAACGAGGCTGAAGATTGGCTGCTCCCAGATATCAGTGCCGATTATCCTAAGCCTAGATTCGATCGCCCCACCAATCAAGGTATGTGGCAAGTAGGGGATCAAATACATCTAATCTCAGAGCCAGAAGTATATGCCCTCAGCTGCTTTGTGGGCAAGTATACCCAAAGCTATGTCCAGCAAGCCTGTAGCCGCAAGTTTCCTGATTGCCCCCCAGATTTAGTTTCTAAGTTAGTAGAAAAATTAGTAGGTATGGGAGTTTTGGCTATGGATAGTGGGGATGAGAAAATTAATGAGGCAGGAGATCAGGAAAGTCCTCTTTCTGTCGGCGGAAGTACCGCCATTAGTAGGTCTCCCCTGAAGTCGGGATTGCAGTGGATTCCCTATAAACATTGGTGGTTAAAGGAGGATATCTGGTTATTGCGGAACCCCATCGATCGCACTTTTATGTTTATGAATGAGGAGGCGAAGGAAGCGATCGAACTCCTCGAAACTACATCCCCGGCAGAGGTTGCCCAAATTGAACCCCAGTTTTCCCTGCTCTGGCAACACCTGAAGATGAATAGCATGATCGAAGGTACTAGCCCCAGTAAAGGGAAGAGGCGAGGTAAGTTTAATCCGTTGCAATTGCTATTTTTTGAGAAACCCTTGGCAAATCCCGATCGCTGGTTGAGCCGTCATGTAGGCAAGCTCGGCTGGCTCTGGAGTCGTACCAGTGGTTACTTAATCGTCTTTGGGTTAATTTTTAGTGCAATTTTGGCAGCTTCCCAAGCGGGTAAATTGGCAAATTACGGGCAAACTCTCTGGCAAAACCAAGGCTCACAATTATTATTGCCCTTTATTATTTATTCCCTAATTATTGTGGCTCTCCACGAGTTGGGGCATTGTTTCACCCTCAAACACTATGCCCGTCAAGTTCCCCAGCTAGACCTAAAAGTGCCAGAGGTGGGGGTAATGTTCATGTGTCTGATGCCCACGGCTTACTGCCTGACTACGGATGCCTATTTCCTGCCTAGGGTTTATCAGCGTGCCATGGTGGTGGGGGCGGGGATAATTGTTCAATTTTTGATCTGGATGGGAGCCTTTTGGCTTTTGCAAATTGCGGCTCCCACCAGTTGGCTCCACACAACAAGCTATCTGGTGATGACGGCAGCGCTGGTGACAGTGGCTTGGAATATGAACCCTCTGGCAAAGTTTGATGGCTATTTTTTCCTAGAAGCCATCACGGGAGTGATAGATCTCCGGGGGCGATCGAGGGATTTTTATCGAGATTTACTCACTTTCAAGCCGAGTCTTGAACCTCAGGAAACTCGCTGGGTTTTACTTGCCTACGCTCCCTTTAGTCTTGCCTACAGCCTGCTAGTTTTTGGCTTTTTGCTTTCTCGGCTCTTGGGTTGGAGTCTAGAAAATATTCCCATGCTCTTGCTCACACTTTTTCTGGGATGGCTGATCTATTTCTACTTCCCTGAACCCAAGGATAGAAGTGTTTAATTTACTCAAAATTCACGGCAGATTCCCCAAGTTTTTCATTTTCGCCCAAGATCATCTCACTAAAACTAATTAATCTGTTCATCTGGTGCAATCCTATGGAATCGATCGACTCTCCGCAAAATCCCACTCCCCGCCTCAAGGTAGTCCCCCCCAATCAAATCAAGCCAACCACAAGCTCACCCGCAGCCTCAAAACTTCCCATCCCTGCTCAGTTACCAACTCAACCAATAACTCAACCAGAAACAACTCTCCCCATCTCCCACGGTGGTGGCTCCGGTGGTTCCGGTGGTTCTCAAACCATGCAAGGTAATGCCAAAAAAATTCCCCACACCCTAATTATGGTAGGCACGATCGCTGCTGTCCTTATTGGCATTGGCTTAATTCCTTGGGAATATAACATTAATGGCAATGGTAAAGTTGAGCCAGATAGCAATGAAGAAGAAAATATTTCTCTTCCGGCAGGACATTTCCTCGAAAGACTATACCAAGAATCACAGTTTCGTAAAGGAGAAACTATTGCCACAACTATTGATCTCCAACAGGAAGATAAACTCCGGGAAATAAGACAAAATATTATTGATGCACAAGCCCAAAAAAACACCGCCGAGAAAGAATTAGATGTAGCCCGCCGTCAACTCCAAGAAGCAGAAGCTAATGTGAATATTGCAGAAAGTCGGGTTGTCAAAAGTCGAGACAAGATTAATAGTTCTTCTGCTCTTACTCTTGTCGATCGAGAAATAGAAATTAAGCTCCGAGAAAGGGATAATTTACTCAATGAATTACAAGTTCAACAACGTGATCAAGTTCGTTGGGAAAAGTTGATAGCTGATGGAGTTTTGGGTTTTGCCAGCCCTCAAGTTATGAATACCGATAGCGAGATTAGAAGATTAACTAGTCGTCTTAATACTGTTGAAGGAGAATTCTTGCAAGTTCAGAGTAAAAGAATAGTTACTCAAGATCAACTAATAGAAGATAGCCAAGAGGAAATCGATCGTTCCCAAAAAGAAAACTTTGCTTTCTCTACCTCCAAGGAAAGATTTAATCAAGCTATTCAGAGAGTTCGTGATACTGAAGCCCGTCTCCAACAATTACAGACTAGAGAAAAAGAATTGCTTACTGATCAAGAAAAACAAACAACCCATGTCGCACCTTTTGATGGAGTAGCTGATTTTACAGACGTAAAAAAATACCGGAATCAACGATTGACGGAGCCAGTAAAAATTAGGTTCTATAATCCAGAAAATATGCTAGTGAGAATTAAAGTAACTCAGCTTGATTATTGCCGGATTAATGAAGGAATGCCTGTAAGTTTTATCCCCTACGGAAAAGAAGAAGTTATGGGTACGGTTGAGTCAAAAGCGACGAAGGGAGAACCAGAAGTGGGTAATCCTAATACTCTTTTATTTTCAGTTTGGGTGCGGATCAATAGTTCCGATGGCGATCAGAAAATCACCTTGGATAACGACATGATGGGCAAGACTTCTATTAAAGTTGGGAGTGAAAGAATTTACCAAATTGTTGGCGGGGAGATTTATAAATTGTTTAATCCTTTGCAATCGAGTTTTAGCTATTGTGAGTAGTAATTACTCTGGTAATTTGTATTGAGAAACGATTTTCTTGGCGAAGTCGGGGACGTGGGTTTCTAGTTTTTCGGGGTAATTACGTTTGGTGTAGAGGTAGTTGCGGGTGAAGTGAGAGTCGATCGAGAACCGGGCATATTCCAAACCCTTGGGTCCAATCTTTTCAATCACCACCCCCATTAATTTTGCCGCCCACATGGGCAGAGTCACCCCCTGATCGTAGGCAGGGATACTTTGCTGGACAGCTTGGTGGCGATCGCCCCGACTCATCACCGGCTGGGTTCTTAGTTGGTATTGCACCAAATCTAACATTTCCTTCCCGGTATCATTGCGGACAACAATCCATTGCCAACCAAAGGGCGCACCCATGTAACCCACAACGAGATCCGCCAAACTGTTGACATAATCAAAACAACTCATGCAGGAAGGGGCAAATACATCCTTAAGTTGGTTCGTTTTTAGCCCAAAGAAGGGGACTTTTTCCTCCGAGCCGTCTTCGTGCTTGAAATGGACTTGGAAATCTTGCATAAATTCATAACTCACTACCGTGGCGGGCGATCGACTGGTGGTATCCAGAAACTTCTGCAACCCAGCGCGAGTGACATTATCCACACAGGGAGTCCCCAACACGTAGAGTTTTTCTAAGCCTAGTTGCTTTTCCACTGCTCGTAATGCTTGAATTTGGCAACCGACCCCAATCACCAGCAGGCGTTTCATCCCTGATTTTTCTACTTGTTCAAGGATGGAGAGATTAGGAGAAAGGGTGGGTTTATTTACCCTTGCTGCGAGGATTTCTTCCGCAGTCCGGGCGATTACGGGCATGGGCTGGAAGCGATCGCTCTCTGTGTTCTGCACACACACAACTCCCTCCACTAAACCTTGGTGCAACATCTCAATGGCGATCGAACTGACGATCCCTGTCCACTGCGCCCCCGGAATTGGCTCCAACTTCTGGGCAGCCATCATTTCTTGATGTACCCCAAAATACACATCATCGGGTTGGTCAAGATCCCGCGATCGACCGTGGCTCTGCGCTTCTAGCTGGGGAATCTGCTGATTAATAAAGGCACAGGCTTCTTTGACATAGTGGATATAGTAGGTGTCACAAAGACCACATTCACTACATAATTCCTTGGCAGGACGACGGCTAGAGGGTTTCAGAGCTTTAGATTTTTGGTGAGGGCGTAGGGCAGTCATAGTTAGATTATTAAGATTGAGTTTTAAGATTAAGTTTTAAGATTATAAGTCTGTGGTAGTCTCTTAAAGTTTGATCCCAAGCTGGATTTTAATTACTCGCTCGATCGCTTTCATATCCTTTGATGAGAGTTTACTTAGTTGACTAGTTAATCTTTTTTTAGATACAGTGGTCAACTGATCAGCCATAGCTTTGCTTTCCTTGCCATCGATGGTCACGATCGCTTCACTGGGATAAAGCCGACCAATATTTGTAGTTAGTGGCACAACTTGAACACGATTTAGGGCAGAATTTGCCGCATCATTGCTGATGATCACAGCAGGTCGAGTTTTCTGAATTTCTCCACCCACGGTTGGGTCAAAATCTACCCACCAAACTTCACCCCGCCGCATCAGCCACACTCCCAATTAGTCCCTCACTCCACTCCAGAGCCTCATTTTCCCTCTCCTCATCTGCGGCCATTGCTTGATAAGCAGATCCCAAATCTTCTTGTAGAACATGGGGACGAGCTAAACTCTCTAAAAACTGACTAATATTGCCCCTGCCGATCACACGGTAAAGAGCATCATAAACCTCTTCATCAAGAGTAATGGTGATTTTTTTGTGCATGGCTACATTAAATTGAATAAGTTCTGATAATTTTAACACGTATACGTGTAATCCTTGGGGATAATGTTTGGGCTGTCAAAGTTACTCTTAGAAGATTAGGGGCTTAGTACAAGGACGATCGCTACTTAATGAGAAAAAATTAGGATGGAGTGCGGTTGAATAGACCGTGGGTTAGTTGTCTTGTCCTCGCTCGCTCAACAATCTCTCCAACATCAGGGATAGGCGATCGACGGTTTGGGTTTGTCTGTCTGTCACCGTAACCAATCTATTAATATCCTGTTGTTGGGCTTGGGCGATCGCCTTCAGTTCAAAGAAACCGTTATCAATTTTCTCCCCAAGTTTATCGATATTGGCACTGGTTTGGGCAAACCCGGCGGCGATCGCTATATTGCTTTGGGCTATCTGTTCGGTTAAGCGCCCGATCTGGTCTGTGAGTAAATCTAGGCGATCGGTTCCGTTGTTATTGCCGTTGGTGGTGGTCATAGTTCATTTCTCCTGTGATTAGTTTATCGTATCTGCAATTTCTTAATGTGTGGGGAGTGGTGGTGTTAGCCTTGCAGAGCAAATCGAGCTTCTGGCAACGTCAACCAGCCCAGTAAGTCGGCTCATCGGTGAGGGTGGCGGCGCTCCGAAATTCCATGAGGACATTAGCATCGGCGATTAAGATCAAGACTCAATTTCCTCACTTCGGCAAGACTCAGTGACCGCCAACCATTTGCTAAGGGAGTTCCTGACCTCAACAAAGGGCTGACCGAGAATTTCTGCTGCCCTTGAGGTGGTGATCTCCTCGTTGATGAGGGCTTGATACACCAAGCGCTCCAATCGAGTGAGATGTTCTGGTTCTGGGAGATGAGGTAGTTCATCATCTTTGCCATATTTTTTATTTAAGATGCCAATCTGTTGTCCTTGCCGTTTTTTAGAAATCAAGCCAATTTGCAAGGCTCGATAAAGCACCGTTCTCATACTGACTGCATAACGTTTTTTGATATCAGCAAGTAATGGCTCTGGGATCCAGCGATCGCGGTAAGCACCTAGCTCCCGTTTGATGGCATCTGCTGGCAGCATCACTGCTCCTGCAAAATGGTTTGCCGTGGATTCCCTAGGGTCAGTTCCTTTCACTGGTAAATCCCTAGCAATTCTATACTCTTGGCGATGGAAAATTAGATGGGCTAATTCATGTAAAGCAGTGAAAAATTTACGCTCTGGGTAATGATTAGTATTGATGAAAATCGTCGCTCCAGAGTCCTCGTTGTAAGCCGAAAATCCTGATACTTCCCCCGGCAGAGGATAAAGAATGATTTTGAGTCCCTTGGCTTCAAGGATCGCAAGGACATCTCCTAGGGGACTAATTTCCCCTACCCCTAGCCAATGGCGAACTTCTCTAGCAACTTCTTCTACAAAGTCTGGCATATATTCCTTGAGTGGGCGCATTGCTGGCAAGGTGGGAATTTCTCGAACTAGTTGTTCTATAAATTCATAGTTAGATGCTTTTTGAGATAAAGCTGCTTGGAGGTGGGGGGTGAGGGCTGAGGGGCGATCGGCTCTAAACAATAAGCCAGTATCAAAGTTGTCTGGTTCTCGATCGATGAGTAAGTCTATGCCAATATTAAGAGCCTTGGCTATCCGCATCAATTGGGCAACCGATGGCTCTCGTTCAGCTTTTTCCCATGCCGCGATCGTCTGCCGAGTCACCCCCAAGCGATCGCCTAATTCCGCCTGAGAAAGTCCTAGCTGCTCTCGATAAATTTGGATTGACTTAACATTTTGCATCGCCAGAATCTATAAGTAATAGTCTATAATGTTAGATAAGTATAACATTTCTCTCTAGATTTATGGAGACGATTGTATGCAAAGACAATTTGTAAGTTCCAGTAATCTTGCCAGTGTTGGCTATGACCCAGCAGCTTCTGTCCTCGAAGTTGAGTTTCTCAATGGCAGTGTTTATCAGTACTGGGGAGTGCCTGCATGGATCTATGAAGGTTTGATGGCGGCTGCATCGAAGGGGCGTTATTTGTGCAGAAGAGTTAGGAGTGTTTACTCTTACCAAAGGGTTTACTAACTCACACTAAAAACTTTCATGACTTCATTACCTAGATGGTTGATTACCTTAACGGCAATCCCGCCCGATTTTGGCTTGTGGAGGCTCGACCATGTTTCTTCGTCAGCTTAGTGTGAAATTTTCACAGAGGGCGATCGACCTTCCGTGCTCAACGCCTTTCGGCATCAAAGGTTTGATCTCGGCGACAGCTAAAACCCTTATGGGGTCTATGACCGTAGGTAAAAATACAAGTACCTCTAAAGAGTAGGTGCTCAACGCTTTGCGACATCAAAGTTTTAGTCACAAGAATAGCATAATAAGCCTGGACAAACCAGTCTAGAACCCTAGTAACCTACGCCAGAACCTTTACTAAAAGCGAGATCAGAGGAGATGCAAGCATCTACACTATTTAGGAAGTAGATAGAATCTATTGTCCACATAGGATTGAGGTTAAAAATATAACGATGAAATACAAACAAGCAGAGATACTTGCATCAAAAATATCCGATGCCGATCGCAATTAGTCGTCCAAACTTCAGGGCGATTACAAGAAATTAGTCTTGATACACAGCGATCGCACATTCCTGCTAATAGCAAACTATCCTCAGTCGTCAGAATTTTTTCTAGCTCCCAGCGCAACTTTTCACGATCGCGCATACTCAAAGCACAACGAAAAATAGAATATTGAATCCGCTCACCGTAGCCCTGTAGAAGCTTGTACGCCTTCCGCCATCGCTTAGGATCCCGGATATCATAGCAAATCAAATACCAGTTTTTAGTTTCAGCCATAACCCTACCTCAAAACCAATTGAGCAAATAATCCCTCTTCCCCCTGCCACTCCTTTTCCAGCAGCCGTACCTCCAGTTCAAATAAACGACGATAAGTTAGGGAATAACCTAAAACTGGATGTTTCCAACTCTCCTGTTTCCGCTTCTCATAGATATCTATAAATTTACGCCGTCCTAGATCGCTCAACCATACCTGACTTCCCCGTACCTCAAAGTCTTCTTGAATATGCCACTGACCACGATTAATAGAACCAACTATGGGCATATCTACCAAAGGCACACGGAAAATCTCCATCATATCTAAAGCAAGAGGCGGGGCTTGGGTTCGGGGTTGGTGGTAAAAACCAAGGGCTGGTTCTAAACCTACAGCCAAAATTGCACTCATCACATCCTTGAGTAAAAGTGCATAACCAAAGCCCAAGAGGGCATTGAAGCGATCCTTGGTGGGCGACGATTGCGATCGCTAAACTGCATTTCTATTGGCAAATTAGCACTAAGTAAGTAGGGCAAAGCTCCAAAGTATAAGGCTGCTAAGTTACCCTCTAGACCCAACAAAGAAGCAAGGGAATTTGTCCGGGGGATTTGTTTTAAGACTACCTGCATTTGCTGAATAGCTTTTTCTAAGTTTTCAGGGATTTGTTCTAGTCCCCGCTGACCGCGCATCAAAAACTTCCGTTGTCCTTTTCCTCGACAAATTACCAGTTTCCTTGCCAAGTTCAAACATAGATCCGGGCTGCTCAGGGCTGCGTATTGGTGAATTCGTCGCTGAATGCTGCCCCCACGGGGATCGAAACTACCCACATACCGCCCACCACCAGAAATAAAATGTACGCTGATATCTTGCCCGACACAGAGATGTAAGGCTTGGGTCGAGATTTGCGAGAAACTATGCAAAACTAGCTGCCCTACTTGCTGGGTGGGAACTACTTCTACTGAGCGATCGCGCTTCATGATCTTGAGTTGTTCGCCTTTTTTGCCAACACTCGTCCCTGCCTCTAGAACGTGGATTGTTTCTCGATCGTCATCTTTAGGAAATAACCGTACAGGTTGCCATTCTCGATCGTGAGCTAGTCGAGCCTCTTCTGGTAAGCATATAGGAGCTAGGGAGCATCGAGTACAAAGCCTTTCATTATCGGTAACTGGTGGTCGGCATGGTGAAGCTCGTAAATATTTTGATCTGGCGATCGCCTCACGAACTAATTTTCTCCCCTCCTCATCAAGGGTTACATGAACCAACACATTATCGGCATGGTAGCGAATCCGTCCCTCTTGAACAGAAATCCCTAAAGCCATTTCTAGAAGATAGGCATAGGCAAGGATTTGTAGTCGATCGCTTTCCCATGCCTGGGGTTGTTTATTTTTATCTCGCGCCGCTTTACCTCGTTTATGTTCGTAGGGAATTGTCTGACCGTTACGGGTCCGTAGAGCATCCACTTTTCCCCGCAAACCCAGTTCAGCACTTTCTAAAAAAAGCTCATCCCAATCTTCATCTTCTTGTTTCTCAAGTTCAGCATGGAGCCGTCGCCCGGCAAAAACTGCCGCATCTTGGGTATAGAGTTCTTCAACTTCTTCGAGATAAAATAAGCGCTCGCAGTAGGCGAGGGCATGGAGAGCAGAAACACGAATTGTATCTTTTGTCGTATCTGATGGAATGTTTTCTCCAAAATCAATATTTGGCGCATACATAATTTAATTACCTCAAGGATAGGAATTTAGTTAAGCACCCAAGGGCATCAAAGATGGTGTAGTCACAAAGCCTTATAGCATCACCGAAAGAGCAACATAGCCTTATTTGCCTTTTGTTTTTCTCTTGGCTTTGGTTGCAGTTAAAACAGGTGCAATAATATCAACCAGACATCGATCGCTATATTCTGCTAAGGAAAATCTCTGAAAAGTTCCTTGACTAGTAGTTCTATCAATCCAAACAGGTAAACTAATCAAACCTCTTTTATCTTTGGCTAACCAGTGAATAGCACCATCGGTTTCCCGATAATTACGAATCCCATTGATCATTGACCAAGATTCACCTAAACTCAGCCCTCCAAAACGAGCAATTTTCTCAGGTGATGATAGAGCGATCGCCACCCGTTCTGATAACTTGATACTCCCAACCTCATTACTAGAGTCAATTTTGATGGCAATACGTACATCAGTTAGCAACTCTTGAAAGTTGGGCTTGGAGAATTGGCTAGTCGGATATACACCTTCACCATACTTCTCTACTCGTTTCTTGACCTCACCACCCACCACAAACTTATGGCTACGCTGTTTGCGTACAATCCGAGAAATGGGGGACTCATCTCCAAGAATACCGATCGCCACTCGCACCCCTAGATGGGCTGTCATATCCTCCTCCCCAACCAATGAGAGTAACAATCCATAAAGGGTTGATGGTGGTGGATAGCGATAGGTTTCTTTAAAGTCTCTTGCAAAGCTACGCGGGAAGCTAGTACAAGGACACTCTAGATAGAGTAAATCTTCCATTAGGCTTTTACTCCCTTTAACTCAGCTAAACGCTTTTTTGCTTCTGCGATCGCTCTTTGACACCCCGATGCACCTTCACGCCCAAATTTTGCAACTGTGATCCATAGGGAGTATCAGCAATTTCACCCGCCACGATTAGTTCGCTTGCATCAATGTCTTTGACCTCAACCAAGCGCACAAGTTTGGGACAACCAACTGATTCACCCATACGCTTAAAGCAATTCATAATCCAAGGACTAGGATCATCAGTTAGGCGAATTACGATAGATTCGGGGCGAAATTCATAAAGGAATCGAGAATGATTGCCGCCCACATGACGAATGGCGGCGATCGCATCTAAAACTTGATCTGCACGCTCAATTTTTTGAGGTTTTCGGGTGTTAGAGCAATAGAGTATTGATAAGCTGTACGGTGTATTTCGGTACTATGAATTGAAGTCTTGCCCTTCTGTCCCCCTGTTGAACCAAAAGCAATATCTCCCCAATAAGGATCAAGACTAATTGCTCGGCTGACTTCTAAAACACCACGCCGCTTTTTAGTTGCATCTTCATTATCTGCACCTTTCTTAGCATCCATATAGCCAAAGAGATCATCATCGACAAAATTAGTAGGGTTATAAGTTGTACCCTTCTTGTCCTTCTCCCCTTTGAGATGATATTTATCTTCATCAGCATCAAAAGTACGGTTGACTTCTGCTTCACAGGTATTTTGGAAATATTCCCGCAAGCCCCAGCGAATCGCCTCAGCACTTACAGTAGTATGCTGATCGTTGCCACAGGTAATTTTCTGCAAAGTGGATAGAGTACTGCCGTCACCTTCGCCTCGATTATTGGCTGCGATCGCTGTCGGTGTAACTACAGTAATAAATAAATGCTTAGACATGATGAAACTCCTTGAATTTTCAATAATTGATAAACTGTTTACAAACTTATTTCATAGCCTTCATCATCTGCTTCAGCCGCAGAATCAGAATCAGGAAATTCCACTAGCTCTTCTTCAGAGTTAGCAGTCCCATCTTTTTTCTTGCCTTGATAAGTGGCGATCGCCAACATCGTCAAATCACGAGCTTTGCGCCATTCCTCTCCATGAATCCAAGCATAGATTTCTCTCCCCAATCCCCTAGCTGCTTTGCTCCGAAATTGGCTCAAGAAGTCAACAAGAGCGGTGGCAAACTCCTGTTGGGTGCTAGGACGTTGCAAGCGGTGAATCACCTTGTCAGTAACTTGGTGATAATCTAGCGGACGACCTTGTTTTGTAGCTTGTTTGTGCTGTCCAACTAGATAGACGCTAAACGCCCCTTGTACAGAGTCAAACAAAGTTTTTTCTTGTGGTTGTAAATGGTCAGTCATAGAAATTAATCCTTTCTTTTCATATTTAAGATCGTTGGTGTTCGATTTACGAAGCTCATAAAATTTGTCATGCCAAGGTTTCCCATTGACAAGATTTTCAGCAATCCAAGGTAATATCTTGGACATCGCTAACCAAGATTCACCCTTATCAGTTAATTTCACTTTGCTAGGAAATAAAGCGATCGCACTTTGATAAACAGATAAAACTTGACTAGAAGCCCGAACCCGGTAGACTGCTTGTTTTAATCCTGATTGATTGCCATCCCAAGGTTGCTTACCAAGTTGATAGACTTCGCAATATTCGACCTTTTGCATTTGTAAGTTATCTGATAATGATTCTTCTAATAAGAGCCTTAAGCCAGCCTCCCCTGCACTGGGTGATCGAAATCACGATAACTTCGATTGCTAAGTTGACGACGGCGATAAACCCAAGACTTCAGATTTTTACTTCGGGAATTACTAGGGCATAGCGACCATTTTGTAAAAGGTAGTAATTACAGGCGATCGGCAAAAAGAGTAAAGAAATAAATCCACTAGGAGATTCTTCATACTCACCGTTAACATAACACTCAACTAGACCAGGCAAGTGATGACCTTTAATGGAAATTGATGTACTAAATGTCTCTTTACTATTAAAAACACCTTTAAGTTCTCTTAGGTAATAGCAATCAATCATACTGCGATGACTAACGAGGATTTCTGGCTGATTGTCATCCACCTTAAAGGGAATTAGTATTGCCGTTTTATCTAAGGTTCTCTGTTTGGAGTGCTGCAAAAAAGTGGATGTTACTCCTTGACTAAAAGTATATTTTCCTTGCTCACTCAAACTAAGAGCAGGTACATTTAACATTCCTTCATCAATTTGATAAGCGTGATTGATTAGCCAATTTAGCGCAGCTTTATCACTACAATCCCAATTCAAAGTAACCATTTCTTCTGTGATTTCCCAAGAAATAGGAGCATCATTTATTTCCAAGGTAGATAATACGAGGGCAAGCCCTGCAATACCTGCACGATGAGGCAAGAGGGTATTGGGGTCAAA
>JAAUUE010000439.1 GCA_012031635.1 Coleofasciculaceae cyanobacterium SM2_1_6
ATTGACGGTCAGTCTCGGTCGTGGAGCAGATCCCCCTATCTTCAGCACCAGTTGCAGAGTTTTCTGAGGATTTTGCTGGGGTTAATTTGCTGAGGCAGATTTTCGGTAGACCCTAGAAATAATTCTGCCCATTTCTATCCCAGCGATCGCTCCCCGGCAAATCCCCCAGTTACTACCATCACTCTCCCCCCAGCCCGTCCTTTTCATCTCTGGGGTCTCATGCGCCGCTATCCGGGCATAACTCTCCTCACAGCTTTGGTGGGTAGCATCAGCCTCGTCTTGGGGACTTTTGTGGGGACTCAGGTTTATATTCAAGGGGAAACCAATCAACGCAATTTTCAACAACAACAAAACCAAGTATTTCTCTCCCTAGTGAATCAGCTTAATCGGGCGGGTAGTGTTGAAGAAAGGAAGGGCGTGATCTTGGCTTTGGGGAGAATTGAAGATCATCGGGTGGTGCCTTTTTTGGTGGATCTATTGGCGCGGGAAAGAAACTCTAGCTCCATGGAAACCATCGAGCAAGCCCTAGTTGCCAATGGGTTAATTTCTTTACCACCCCTCCAAAAACTCAGCCAAACTCTCCAAAATGATCTGCAAACTGCCATCCGCAGAGCCAGCAAAGAAGACCAAGATTTAGTCATTACTCGCCAAAAATCCGTCGCCCGCTCGATCGCTAAAATACTAACTATTTCTGTCCCCACAGCCCAAAAAATTGACCTTAGCAAAGTAGATTTTAGTTCGATTCCTGTGGTGTTAGAAGGATTAGAACTCGCCGGAATTAATTTTCAAGGCAGCAATTTATTTAATGCCAATCTTCGTTATGGGCAGTTTTTTAATGCGGGAGAAGACAAAATTGAGGGAACCTACGACGATCGCCTTACTGACTTTTTTCGAGCCAACCTCCAACAGGTAGACCTGACGGGAGCAAGGGCGACTAGAGCCTTGATGGTGGAAAGTAATATCAGTTGGTCGGCAATTAATAAGGCTGATTTCAGTGACAGCAACTTGACTAGAGCCAATCTCAGTGGTGCACAAATAATTAATTCTCAATTTAGCCATGTAAATCTGGAGCAAGCCAGCCTCACAGGGGCAAATATTGGAGATTCTCAATTTGTGGGGGCTAATTTTGCGCGGGCAAATCTGGGCAAGGCAAGGGCGATTAATAGCAACTTTAGTAGTGCAAATTTAGTGCAAACTAACTGGCAGTTGGCTGATGCTTCTCAGGGAAATTTTAGTCAAGCAAATCTTGCCGGGGCTGATCTTAGTAATAGTAAACTTGTGGGGGCAAACTTCACCGGAGCTAATTTCCAAAGTGCCAATTTCCAAAATGCTGATCTCCGCTTTGCTGATCTGCGGGGGACAAATTTAGTGGGGGCAGATTTTCAAGGGGCAATCTTTTTTACGCCACCCAGTGCTGATCCCGACCAGTTTATTCGGGCGGTGATCCCCAAGGAATCTTCTGCCATTGTCCAGCAAGTTGATTTTAGTGGGGTGAAGAATCTCGATCGTCGCCAGTTGACCTATCTTTGTACCCAAGGAGCCATCCATCCTAATTGTTCCTAAGTATCTCAACTAAAATCTCAACTAAAATCTCAACCAAAATTAGAATAGAGTTGAACAGGGGCTACCCACCGATTCTATGATTACTGAAGTTTAGACTAAATTCAAATTGTCCGAAGTCTTGATAAAATCGTCCTGCTATTGATCCTTTTTTATCTCCTAACCTATGTTTAATTGGTTTAAGCGTTTTCAACAACCAGACCCGACTCCAGAAACTCCAGAGTCCCCGGAGGTGCAAACTCCAGAAGTTGCCCCAGAGACGACCCCAGCAGTAGAAGCAACTCCTAATACTCCCGCCGCCGATGACTATCTGGCTTGGGCAAAGGCTGCTTATCAGAATATTAAGCAGAAGGAGGAAGTAGAGGAGGTAAAGGAGGTAAAGGAGGTAGAGGGAGAAATACAGGAGTTAGCGACCCCAGAACCGGAGTCGATCGAGCCGGAAGTTTCTGAAGTTATCAGTCAAGACCCAATTCCTGAATCAGTTACTCCAGATTTAGTTGAAGCAGTTGAAGCAGTCCAAGCTGAATCTATTGAAGCTATTCAAGTTGAAGCGATCGATCCAGCACCTATTGATCTAGATCGAGTTGAGCCAGAAATAATTGAACCGGAAGCGATCGAGGTTAATCAAGAGGCTAATCAGGAGTTAATTCTCGAAGCGATCGAGCCGGAGCCAATTACCCCAGAGACGATCGAGCCAGAACCTATTGAGGTAGATCAAGTTGAACCAGCAGCAATTGCTTCAGTCCCCAACGAAACTCCAGAACCTCTTGAATTATCCCCAGAATCATCCCCAGTCATCTCAGAATCAATTACCCCAGAGCCGGAAACTCCAGAGATATCTTTACCCCTATGGGCGAGGGAAACCGAGGCAGAAAGACTTGCTCGGCTGGAAAGTCTGGTAGTTGAAGAGCCAATTCCCCAAGAAGTAGAGCAACCTCAGCCAACTCCTAGGGTTCCTGATGTAGTTTTTGATGAAGGTTTCCTCTGGTCTGCTCAAGTCCTCGCTTCTCAGGGTCGTCGTCCTGAAGATGTCACCGTGGAGGAGATTAGCTGGTTAAAACGATTGCGGCAGGGCTTAGAAAAAACTCGGTTGAGCCTGATTAATCAACTCAAGTTTATCGTTGGGCAGGGACCTTTAGATAAGGATGCGGTGGAAGCGATCGAAGCCTTGCTATTGCAGGCAGATGTGGGTGTAGAAGCCACGGATTATATTATCACCACCCTCCAAGGAAAACTCCGGGAAGAAGTCCTGCCCCCGGATCAGGCGATCGCCTACCTGAAAAAAATTCTCCGGGATTTACTAGACCAGCCCTACCAAAACAATTACACCGCTGCCTTTGTCCCTGATAAAGATACCCTGAATATCTGGATGATGACAGGGGTGAACGGAGCGGGCAAAACCACCACGATCGGCAAACTTGCCCATCTTGCCCAAAAATCTGGCTATAGTTGCCTGATTGGCGCCGCCGATACTTTCCGGGCTGCCGCCGTGGAGCAGGTAAAAATTTGGGGACAGCGTAGTGGTACAGAAGTGATTGCCAACCCCGGACAAAATACTGA
>JAAUUE010000440.1 GCA_012031635.1 Coleofasciculaceae cyanobacterium SM2_1_6
CCACCAACACCACCAACTCTACCAGAAACACCTGGACCACCTTCACCACCATTACCGCCAGCGGTAGCAGGTGTTACAACAGTGTTGGAAACACTAGCCGCAGTTCCAGCAGTTCCAGCAGTTCCAACAGTTCCAGCATTGGCAGCATCAGCAGTAACAGCAACACTACCAGCAGGACCACCGGCACCACCGATACCACCTTGACCACCAGTACCACCAGCACCACCAGCACCACCAGTAGCTACAGCAGCACCACCAGGGATACCAGAACCAATATTTGTGCTGCCACCAATAGCAGTAGCTGTTCCACCAGCAGCACCAGGACCGCCGCTAAAACCAGCCCCACCGGGGTTACCAGCCATCCCATCTACAGCGTTTGCCTCTGTAGCAGGAACTGTTGTGTTGGAAGAACCAGTACCACCTAGACCACCTCTACCACCAGCACCACCAGTAGCGGTAGCAGAACCACCAACAGTACTAAAGCCTGTAGCTGTGGCAGAACCACCAGCACCACCCATTTGACCATCAGCAACTCCGGGGGGGAGGAAGGGAGCTAGTTCAGAAGGAATAGGTGTTGTAATTGCATTCCCACCAGCACCACCAGCACCGGCTGTTGCAGTTGCAGAGGGAGCAGCCGAATTACCAAAGGCTTCTGCATTACCACCGGCAGCGCCAGATTGACCAGCAGATCCAGCAGATCCAGCTGTGCCAGTCGCAGTTACCTGAGCAGAAGCAGAATCTTGGAAGCTCGTACCAGCAGCAATAGCCGCAGCGGCTGCTACTAGAAGAGCTAATTTTAATGGATATCTTTGTTCAGACATAGTCAAGAACTTACCTCAATGTTTTTGATTTCTATAGCACTAGCAAGACTAATATCAGACAGGATACCCCAAACTAGTGCCAGATTTGGAAGTATCCCCATAAGTATTTTTTCCAGTCTTCGGCATTATAGCCCAAGTTTGTGTCTTTTTCTACACACTACTTGTCAGTGTCAAGATTTAGACCCCACTCAGACCGATTTTTTTTATCTCGAATAAACTAACACAACAATGAACTAGTTTGTCAAGACTGTAATATTACAGAGAATAGGTTTTCAGAAGAATTTTCTTCCTTAGCTATTTTTTGTGACTAGGCAAAAACTTCATCCCCATCCCCTACTATTTCGGAAAACCCCGCAAATCATCCCCAGAAATTAATTGACACAAACATTTAGCTAACTAGAAAAATCCTCCGGGCTTAAGCCTATTGCCCGTAATTGCTCCCTGAGAATCTCTAATTTCCTCTCCGCCTGTTCCGCTCGTTGAGATTCCTGTTCCGCTCGTTGAGATTCCTGTTCCGCCCGTTGAGATTCCTGCTCCGCCCGTTGTCTTTCTAGTTCTGCTCTTTGGCGCTCCAATTCAGTTTTGCGCTGTTCCCGTTCCGCATCTGTTGGCAGCCAATTCCCCTCTGCATCATACCACCGTAACCATAGCCGCCTCAGTCCATAATGCTCTCCATCCCATAACCCCAAACCAATCTCTAACTCTGGGATCCAGAGTCTTGCATCGGGTAGTTCTATCTCTCTGTAGCTCCCCTCTACTAGCCGAAAAGCCCGGAGAGACTCCTCAGATTTGCTAAAAACCACATAGTAAGGGATTTTGAGAATTTGCTCATAAACCTGCCATTTCCGGGGAGGTGTTTGCTCATTGACCGGACTCCTAGTAGTTTCTCCTAGGTCTTCTTTTTCTGTGCCGAGGGAGAGCAGTTCCACAATGATAAAGGGATTGACTCCCTCATCCCAAGTGACATAGCTAGCGCGTAAATCCACCCCGCCATAGAAACGGGAAACCCCTACTACGCCCATCCAGTCTGGTCTTTTGTACCAAAGGGGGTGATCTAGAGTGTAGTAGAGATTAATATCTGTAGCGGTGAAAATTTCTTCGGCACTGTACCGGGGAGTTTGAAAAGTTGTTGATAAGAAAAATGATTGTACAGGGTGGAATTCATCGGGCATTCCCGCATCTCCTACATACTCACTGGGTAGATCGTACATCGTGGGATGTTTTTTTTGGGCAATTATCGGCAGGAGAATCTCTGGGCAGGGATTTAGCATAAAATTTGCAGGTTTATAGATAGTTTTATGATAATTGAGCCGAGAAAAAACTCTGGCAATTTGTGTCAAAATGTAAAGTGTGCAAGTAATTTTTGATTTAACTACAATTTCAACGCCTACCTCGATCGCCCTCGGTAACTTTGACGGTATTCATCGGGGGCATAATCTAGTGATTGCCGCTGCCCTCAAAAAATCTTCCCCCCACGCCCATAGCACCCTAGTTACCTTTCATCCCCATCCCCGGCAGTTCTTCTCTGGTCAACTCCATAGCCTCCTCACCCCCCTCCCGGAAAAACTTGCTCACCTGCAAACCTTGGGCTTAGAACAAGTAGTATTACTCCCCTTTGATCAAAAACCGCTCGCCTCACCCCAGAGGAATTTGTCACAGAAATTCTGGTTTGGCAGTTAAAAGCAATGCAAGTTAGTGTCGGAGCAAATTTTTATTTTGGCAGAGATCGATCGGGTAACGCTGAAGATTTAGCCCATTTAGCCCAAGCCCACAACATCCAACCCCAGATCATTCCCCTCCAAAACCTCAAACTAGATACCCATGCTCCAGAAGCAGCAGAATTTTCCCAGATTTCCTCCTCTAGTATCCGTCATCATCTCTCCTTGGGGCAGATTGCCACGGCTAACCTGCTGCTGGGACGACCCTACACCCTCATGGGAACGGTCATTCAAGGCAAAAAGCTGGGCAGCATCCTTGGCTTTCCCACGGCCAATGTGCAGATTCCCCCAGAAAAATTCCTTCCCAAGTACGGAGTCTATGCCGTCACCGTGATCCATCAAGGCAAACACCTGCCCGGAGTGATGAATGTGGGCGTTCGCCCCACCGTTGATGCTCAAAGTCTTGAACCTCATGTAGAAGTCCATTTGTTAGATTGGCAAGGAAATTTGTATGGAAAAACTATCTCGATCGAACTCCGAGAATTTCTCCGCCCGGAACAGAAGTTTACCTCGATCGAAGCCCTCAAAGCCCAAATAGCCAAAGATGCCGAGATGGCTAGACAATTAGCAAATACCCCGA
>JAAUUE010000441.1 GCA_012031635.1 Coleofasciculaceae cyanobacterium SM2_1_6
AGCAAGCCATTTTCTCGGCAATGGCAAGAACTCTGCCCCGCGATCGCTCTCCCATTTGTTTTCTGCACCTACATATTCCCCCGGCTCAAGTGGATTGGAATCGTCACCCCGCCAAGGCTGAGGTTTTTCTGCACCATGTCGATCACTGGCAAACCCAGATTAAAGAGGCGATCGCCCAAGCCCTGAGCCTGACTCCCCAAGCCATCCCCGAAGCCACCTATTCCCAAAGGATCGGCAAACTGATCACCGCCGCCGAAGCCGCCACTCCCTACCGGACAATTCCTGCTATTCAAGATCCTGTTCAAGGTGAAGATTCTCCAAATCCCAAAGATCCTGATCATCTCCTCGTTGGCATCGCCTCTCCCTTAGAGGATCGCTCCCCTACCGATTCTGGCAATCTTAGAAATCTGCAACCCCTGAAAGCCCTCGCCCAAGTCCATAACACCTACATTGTGGCGGAGCATAGTTCGGGGTTGTGGCTAGTAGAGCAGCATATTGCCCACGAGCGGGTCTTGTATGAGCAGTTGCTCGATCGATGGCAACTCCTACCCCTAGAGCTACCCGTGATCCTCAGTCACCTCACCCCCAGACAAGTAGAATATTTAGAAAAATTAGAGCTAGATATTGCCAGTTTTGGGGAACAACTCTGGGCAGTACGGACGGCTCCGGCTCCCTTGGTCGATCGAGAAGACTGTGCAGCAGCCCTGATGGAAATTAGTCAGGGTGGGGATCTGCAAACTGCCCAAGTAGCGATCGCCTGCCGCACCGCTATTCGCAATGGCACACCCCTCACCTTGCCAGAAATGCAAACCCTTTTGGATCAATGGCAAAATACCCGCCAGCCCCGCACCTGTCCCCACGGCAGACCCATCTATTTACCCCTCGAAGAAACCAATTTATCCCGCTTTTTCCGCCGCCACTGGGTGATTGGCAAGAGTCACGGTATTTGATTTTTCTATTACCTTGCCATTTCCCAAAAACTAGTCTATACTGAAAAAGTTGACGCGGGATAGAGCAGCCTGGTAGCTCGTCGGGCTCATAACCCGAAGGTCGGTGGTTCAAATCCGCCTCCCGCCATTTAGTTAAGAATTCAAGACAAAACCTCAATAATCTCCTAGCTCAGTACCTTAACAGTGCTGGGTTTTTGTTTTGGGACTATTTATTATTGGGGCTATTTATATTTTTGGTATTTTCGGCGATCGCTTGACATCTCCAGACTCCTCTAGTTATGATGCACAAATAAATACATTATTCCTATCGATTTACAGTAGATTCCGGGAGGAGCCATGCAGACATTGACAAAATTACAGAGACTAGCTAAAAGATTTGGACAAGGATTTAGAAAGTACACAGCCCTCTTTGTTATAGGTGTTACCCTAACTGCCGTAGTTGCTGCCTGCGGGACTAGCACCAATACTGCTAGTACGAGCGCTGATGGCTCCAAACCTGATGTGGAACTAACCCTAGTTTCCTTTGCAGTCACCAGAGAAGCCTACACAGGAATTATCCCTAAGTTTGTGGAAAAGTGGAAACAAGAACAAAATCAAAACGTGATATTTAAACAGAGTTATGGGGCTTCTGGAACCCAAGCACGAGCCGTTCTTGATGGTTTAGATGCGGATATTGTCCACCTTGCCCTTGAACCAGATACTCACAGAATTGAACAAGGTGGTTTGATCGATCTGGGCTGGCAGCAGGAGTTTCCCAACGGCGGGATTGTTTCTAGCTCTGTGGCAGCGATCGTTGTCCGGGATGGCAACCCCAAGAATATTAAAACTTGGGCTGATTTAGGGAAAGCTGATATTGCTACTGTCACTGCTGACCCCAAAACTTCTGGAGGAGCGAGATGGAATATCCTTGCCCTCTGGGGAGCGATTACTAAGTCTGGAGGCACTGAAGAGCAAGCAACTCAGCTAATTTCCCAAGTAATTAAAAATGCTCCGGTTTTACCAAAAGATGCCCGGGAAGCCTCCGATGCCTTCTTGAAAAAACAACAGGGTGATGCCTTGATCAACTATGAAAACGAAGTTATTCTTGCCAATCTTAAGGGTGAAAAAACTGATTATGTAATTCCTGAAGTGAATATTTCTATTGATAACCCGATCGCGATCGTCGATAAAAATGTTGCCAAACACAACACCAAGGAAGTTGCCGAGGCTTTTGTTAACTATCTCTATACCCCAGAAGCCCAAACAGAATTTGCAAAAGTAGGTTTCCGACCTGTTGAAGCCTCGGTAGCCAGTCAGAAAGAATTCACTGATAAATTCCCGGCGATCAAAACTCTCTTCACCGCCAAAGACTTAGGCGGTTGGGATGCCATTAATCAGCAGTTCTTTGCCGAAGGAGCATTATTTGACAAGGTAGTAACTAGTGTCCGTTAATAGCCAAAATCTTTAAGCAATCTCTAACTAATCTTTCACTAGTTTTCAACTAAAGATTGGGCATAAAATTCAATAATTTAGGAGTTATGGTCATGGGTCATAGCTCCTTTTTTCTTCATGGTTAGCTGGCAAACTTGTAGGATAATTGTCAGTAAAAGCTTTAAAAACTGCCAAAATAAAAAATCAAAGAAAACTCATGAAAGCAATTGTCTGCACCAACTATGGATCTCCGGATGTCTTGAAACTGCAAGAGGTCGCAAAGCCAAACCCTAAGGATCAGGAAATCTTGATCAAAATTTTGGCAACCTATGTATCCTCTGGAGATGTCCATATCCGCAAAGCTGAACCCTTTGCTGTGAGGTTTTTCTTTGGGCTGAGGAAACCCAAACAACCCATCCTTGGTTATGCCCTTGCTGGAGAAGTGGAGGCAGTGGGCAAAGGTGTCACGCTATTTAAGAAAGGTGATCAGATTTTTGGAACTACGGGCATTGGCTTTGGTGCTTATGCGGAGTACCTATGTCTGCCTGAAAATGGAGTGCTGGCTCTCAAACCTGTCAATATGACCTATGTTGAGGCGGCTTCTATCCCTTGGGGGGGCAATACAGCGTTGTATTTTCTCAGGAAAGCGAATATTCAGCAGGGTCAGAAAGTGCTGATCTATGGAGCATCGGGGGCGATCGGCACGGCGGCGGTACAGCTTGCCAAGTATTTTGGGGCCGAG
>JAAUUE010000442.1 GCA_012031635.1 Coleofasciculaceae cyanobacterium SM2_1_6
TCTCTATGGTTTAGGCATCCGCCATGTGGGTAGTGTGAATGGGTTGGCGATCGCCTCAGAAGTTTCCTCACCTCGATCAATTAGCGGCGGCGACTATGGAAGAAATTGGGGAAATTTACGGGATCGGTGATGAAATTGCCCAATCGGTTTTTACTTGGTTAAGAGTCCCAACTAATCAAAATTTGCTCGATCGGCTCAAAAACATCGGGCTTAACTTGGGGGCAGAGTTCGATCCCGCCGTCAACCCCGATGCTCAGGAATCGGCAACAAATTCTCCTGCTAGCAATCCAGAAATCTTCGGGAAAGTCTTTGTAATCACGGGAACCCTACCCAGTTTGACACGGTTGGAAGCAAAAGAAATGATTCAAGCCCAAGGTGGTAAAGTTACCGATAGTGTCAGCAAAAAAACTGATTATGTTGTGGTCGGAGCAGAAGCCGGATCAAAACTTACCAAAGCTCAAGAATTGGGAATTACCTGTCTTTCTGAAGCAGAATTATTAAAGATGTTAGCGATCGATATCTAAACCACAAAATCCAGAGTTGAGGTGATATTAATCTCTGATCTTCGATTGTGCTTCGATCAACTTCCTAGCCACATCACGAGCAATTTCTAAAGTTTCAGTAACCGTTCTCCCTTGAGCTACTAAACCCTGTAAGTTCTCAGATGTCGCTAGATAGACACCTTCAGGCAATCGCTCAATTTGAATACTAAGTAATCTCTCCATAAATTTGTATTTAACGTGAGTTCGTTGTAAGTAGAAGCTCTGACCTTAAGCTTAGAGAAGTTCCCTGAGCGAAGTCGAAGGGACAATTTCCGCTATCAATACAGATAATTGATCGGGGACTATTGTGGGGTTTTAGCTTCGACTACGCTCAGCCACCAATAATGGTTACTGTTTTTGGGAAATGGAATCAGGGGTATTTCTTATCCCGAACTCATGTTAATTAACGAATGTATTCCTTGAGAATCGTATTCCGGTTGGGGTGACGGAGCTTTCTCAGGGCTTTAGCTTCGATCTGGCGGATGCGCTCCCGGGTGACATTGAAAATCGTGCCAATTTCTTCGAGGGTTTTCATCCGTCCGTCATCCAAACCATAGCGCAATCTCAACACATCCCGCTCCCTAGCACTGAGGCTATTGAGGACGGTTTCCAGATCTTCCCGGAGGAGGCTCTTGGAAACTTGGTCTTCGGGGGTTTCGCCATCCGCTTCAATGAAATCTCCAAGGCGGGAATCTTCTTCCTTCCCAATGGGAGTTTCCAGAGAGATGGGAAGTTGGGCAGATTTGGCAATGAACCGGAGCTTTTCGATCGTCATTTCCATGCGATCGGCAATTTCTTCTTCTGTGGGTTTGCGTCCCATTTCCTGCGAAAGAATCTTCGTAGTTTTCTTAATTCGGGAAATGGTTTCGTAGAGATGCACCGGGAGGCGAATTGTCCGGGATTGATCAGCGATCGCCCGAGTAATGGCTTGGCGAATCCACCAAGTAGCATAGGTCGAAAATTTATAACCCTTTTCGTGGTCAAACTTTTCTGCCGCCCGAATCAAACCAAGACTGCCTTCTTGAATTAAATCTTGGAAGGATAAACCCCGGTTCATATATTTCTTGGCAATGGAAACCACCAGCCGGAGGTTCGACTGCACCATTTTTTCCTTAGCCCTGCGCCCCACATACAGACGGTGGCGAAAAGCGGGAAACTGCTTACTAACTTCCTTGAGCCATTCCTTTTCCGTAGATTCCTTGAGGTTTTGCAGACCCTTGGTTAAAGTCCCCAACAGATGAATATAGCAACCATAGAAGAAACCCAAGGATTTATTGGTTTGGTTAGCTAAATATCCGGCTTGAATTTGGGGTAACTGTTCATGGACTAGCTTGGCTAGTTTGACTTGGCGCTTATGGAAATCGATCGCAGTTTCTAGTTGGCTATAGAGGACTTCCTCCGCCCACTCGATATCTTGGGGTTCCCGATCTAGTTGATCGCAAAGATTTTCCCGGAGTCTTTCTAGCTCCAAAAGATCAGCAATCTTACGAGCCAATTCAATCTCTTCATCGGCCCGGAGTAATCTAATTCGCCCAATTTCTTGGAGGTACAAACGAATAGAATCTTCGGTATAGTGTTTCTTCTTGGTCTGGGTACGGCGGCGGGTGGCTCGCCCTTTCTCAGGCTTCTCTTCATCCTCATCTAAAGCAGGTTCTAATAGATCGTCTGGACTATCTTCGTCAAGCAAGATTAGTTCAGTAGGATCGGCAATATCTGCAAGTAGTTCGTTTGTAGCCTGAGCCATGACTTCTCCTCGATGGTTCTTCACTTTCAATATTATTAGTAGATGATTTTACTGTGCCCAAGGTCACCAACTAAACCACTACTTCTTTCCCTCAAATTACAGTTGTTGATGGCAAATTCGGGGAAATTCCCGATGTCCATATATTCCTAAAAAATAGGTTTGGTATTGAGTCTATGCAGTTGGGTTAAGGTCTAGTTGGATAGAAAACCTTTACGATTGTAGCCTTTCTCACAAAAATTGCACGGAGTTTGTGAAATTTTTACTGAAAATTTACTGAAAATTTACGGAGGAATTACAAAAAGGTGCCTGTACTAGATATTTCTTCAACTATCAACAACTTTCAAGATGTTAATTGATAGTTATAGGATAATTACATAGATAATCACAGAGTTTTTACTGAAAAATGAAGATCGATCAACATTTATCAATCAATAATCGCTACAGATTATTTAAGAAGGCTGTAACATCTAATTCAAAATTAGCTGGTAGTACAATATTAGCTGGTAGTACAATTGTTCTGTGTTCTTGGTTATGATCGTCATCTATTCAAGGTAGCAAAGATCTTCCGAATAGAGATAAATTATTTGCATATTTTTTGGATATTTTTGATTATTTTTGATTTCATCAAAATTTTTCTGGCTAATCTTAGAAGTTTGTATATATTTATTACTATTTTTGGGTGTTTTCGGTTATTTCTAGTTATTTTTGGTTACTGGTTAACTTTTGGTTCAACTTTTAGTTCAACTTTTGGATAGTTTTTGGAGATTATTCTTTTGTTGCCAGAGTTGCTCGATCGAGACAAATTCATAA
>JAAUUE010000055.1 GCA_012031635.1 Coleofasciculaceae cyanobacterium SM2_1_6
GGAAAGTCCCTCTCCCTAGGGAGAGGGATTTAGGGTGAGGGTCATGATTCACGCAAGAGGTCTACTGATAATTCATGGCTCGATCGAAGATTTGTGGTGGGGTTTTGGCTACTTAGACAACGCTCAGCATAAATTCGACGACCCTCAGCCAGCGATAATGGCTATAGGTTTCGTAAAATTGGATCAGAGAGATTTCTTATCCCGAACTCACATTGAATAAATGGGCAGCTAATTCGTTTCTAGGTCAACAAGGTTTAGTAAGCCTTGGTAAGTAAATGGTTTTCGACCACTTGGACTAGCTGTTCTGCCCAGTAAGTAACCATCTCTTGATCGATCGCTTCCACCATGACTCGGATCAGAGGTTCAGTCCCCGAAGCCCGGACGAGGATCCGCCCTTGCCCCGCCATTGCTTGTTCTGCTGCCACGATCGCTTCCCGGAGTTCCAAGCACCCCTGCCAACTGAGGCGAGTTTCCCGGTCTTCCACACGGACATTCCGCAATACTTGGGGATAGGTGGTAAAGCTAGAGTCTCGCAGATTAGCCAAGGAAGTTCCAGAGTTTTTGACTAGCTGAGTTAGGTGCATAGCAACAAGCAAACCATCGCCACTGACGCTGTAGTGGGGGCAGAGGATGTGTCCCGACTGTTCACCGCCTAGCATCGCTCCGGTGGATTGCATGGCGGCTTGGACGTGCTGATCTCCTACGGGAGTTCTCAGGAATATCCCCCCCAGAGCCTCCCATGCTTTTTCAAAACCAAGGTTAGCCATCACTGTAGTTACGATGGTATTTTGGGGCAGCTGCCCGGCTTCGAGGAGAGATTTTCCCCAGAGATAAAGAATGTAATCTCCGTCTACCACCCGCCCTTGACTATCGATCGCCATGAGTCGATCGGCATCCCCATCAAAGGCAAACCCCAGATCAGCTTGGTGGTCAATCACGGCGGCTTGGAGGGTTTCTAGGTGGGTAGAACCACAGTGGACATTGATCCGATCGCCGTCTGCCTGTCCATGCAAGCAAATAACCTCGGCTCCCAACTGCTGAAATCCCAAGGGAGCTAGATCAACGGCAGCACCCCAAGCGGTATCAAGGACGATCTTCAATCCAGAGAAATTTGTCCCCGCAGGTAGGGTTTCTTGGAGAGCTTGGAGATAATCGGCACAGAGTTCTGGACGCAGGCGGTATTCTCCGGCATTTTCCAAATTTAGGGAAACTTTGGGTTCAGGACTTCTAAGCTGGGTTTCGATCGCTTCTTGCAACTCCCAAGATAGCTTCCGACCATCGGCTCCAAAAAACTTAATGCCATTATCTTCGGGGGGATTATGACTAGCCGAAATCATCACGCCGCCGATCGCCCCCATGACCGGAATGAGACTTGCTACGCAGGGAGTCGGACATAAGCCCAAATGCCACACGGTTAAACCTGTACTCACTAGCCCCGAAGCGATCGCCTCAGAGAGGGCTGCACTGGAGTTGCGGGAATCCATCCCCAAAATTACAACTCCTTGACCATACTTTGTCCCTAAAATTTGTCCTGCTGCCCAGCCTACCTGCACCGCTAGAGCTTCGGTTAAAATATCGCCGACCCTTCCCCGGATGCCATCCGTACCAAACAGAGGGCTTTGGGGTAATAACAAAGGGCGTACTAACAAATTGCTGTAGTCCCGCAAAACTTGCCGCCCAGAGGCAGCATTAGTCAAGTCCGCAAACCGGACGGGAGATGAAACCATAAATTAAACTTCCTCACACTACACACAGATGCCGTTATCATATCTTAAAAAGTAAATTACACAATCCCTTAACAATTAAAAAATAGCTTCAAGCCTAGCAAAGTTAACGGCGAATTAGTTGCTAACTAGCTATTACGGAGGAGTTTTTGGCTCATCAGGATGCGATTCCGATCAGATTTCGGGAATCCTCATGGGAGTTTTTTTTTGCTGTGATATGTCTTGAGGACGCAAAGCCTTGCGCCCCTACCATCGACTTACTTGTTGATAAAAGGCTTCTAGGGCTGCTACACAGGTGCGATCGTTGTAGAGTCGAGATTTTTGCTGGTGCATTTTTTGGGCGATCCACTGGCGATAATTGGGGTCTAGTCCCAGATGGATAGCGATTTCAATATATTCTTGAGGACTTTGGGCAATGGTCTCCTCTACACCAATTCTGGTAAGAAATCCCGCCGACTGCCTGCCCCGCATCAACTCTCCCGGACAGGTGACGATCGGCAAGGAGCAGTTAATTGCATCTAAACTAGTCATGCCCCCAGACCAGCCGAAACTATCAAGAAAAACATCAGCTAACAAGTTAATTTGTTGAAAATCTGTATAGGTTTGTCCGGGCAGAAATACACAGTAATCCGCAGAATTTAATCCATACTCAGCAAAGGCTCTATGGAGGCGATGGCAAAACTTTTCTGTAACTGGAGGTGTAGTACAACTAGCGGCAGCAATAAATACAAGTTTCGCATTAGTTACTACTTGAGCAATGGCAGGAAAAATATAATCATACTGGGGCAAATATTTAAATAAAGATTGACAAGAAAGATAGATAATTTTCTCCTCTGGCAATCCATAATCTTGGCGAGTTTTAACTAGTTCTACTAGCTCTGGTTCAGGGAAATAAATACCAATATTCGGTAATCTGATCAACTTTTCTCGGTAATGATCTTGTCCATTGGCTGGCTCTAATAAATCACTAGATAAATAGTAGTCGATCGAGGGCAATCCTGAAGTTACTGGGTGTCCCCAGAGCAGACATTGAATGGGGGCTAATCGCAACGCTGCCACTTGATTGCTAATGGGACTCATACTCAGATCAAGAAACACTAAAATATCTAATTGATCCTTAACAATTTGCTGACAAAGAGTAGAGACATCTTGGGGAATTTGCTGAAAGTAATCACTGGCTGCTTTAACTTTTTCCGTAGCTTGATCAACAATGCTATCAGTATAATAAGCATAAATCTCAAACACATCATGATTAGCTTGACTAATAAAGCCCTGAAAAACTCGAAAGACAGTATGCCACTTAAAAAAGTGGGAAATATAGCCTACTTTTATTTTAGTTTTTGGTTTTGATTTAGGCTCTAACTGATGTTTTTGCTGGAGATAACTTAAGGATGACCATTGAGGAAATTTCTTAGTCATCACCCAGTGGAGAAAATCTCCATACTTCGACTGTAATTCTAAATCTATCTTTCCTTGGTATTGGAGAAAAAAGTTTGTATAAGTTTCTAGGGCTAGATAAATACTATTAATATCTTGATTAATGTCCTGTCCTTGAGTATTAAAAATAGTTGTATTGATTAAATTATCTAGATATTTAGCAAACCTATGCCTACAAAATTCAATCTCGGCAACCGATTCATAAATAATTGGCAATAGTAAACCACTTTCCCAGCGTAGTTTTCCTGATTGGGGAAATAACTGATAGGCTTGATTGGCAAATAATCTAGACTCTTCCGTTGCCCCGCAAATATGTAATACCCAAACAATTTCGGAATAAAACCAATCCCAATCTGGATAAAAACTAATCCCTTGATAATAGGTTTGAATTGCCAATTCATAATCACCTAGCTTTTGATAGATATCTCCCAGACAATAATAAAATTCTCGATCGCCCTGTCCGACTTCTTGAGCATATTGTTGATAGTAAATTAAAGCTAATTGATACTGTTGAGCTTGGTAATATTGATTCGCTAAATTTAGATAATAGTTAACCTGCATAAACTTAATAAACTTACGAATATATTTGAGATTAGCTAATTAATAAATGACTTAGCCAACCTGAACTAATATTAACCAGTGATAATATTTTTATAGAAATTTTCCAAAGCATAAACACAACTGGGGTTTTGAGGCAGTTGGGAGTAATTAGTTCGGAGTTTCTCAATAATTTGCCAGCGCCATTCGTGATCCAAGCCCAATTTGATAGCAATTTCTAGATAATTTTCTTCACTATTAGCAATGGTTTCTGTAACTTTTAATAATTGCAAAATTCCCAGAGACTGCCTACCCCGAAAAAATTCTCCCGGATAGGTAACAACGGGTAAACCACAACCCACTGCATCTAGAGTAGTTAAACCCCCAGACCAACCGATCGTATCCAAAAAAACATCACAAATGCACATCAAACTCAAAAAATCTTCCAAACCCTGTCGGGGAATAAAATAACAATATTGTTGAAAATCTAAACCAAAACTATGAAAACAACGCTCTAATCTTTGCTTAAATTTATCACTGATAGTCCCACTCCAATGGGAAGCTGGAAAAATTAATTTAGCATCCGGCACAACTTGGCAAATACGAGCCAATAAATAATCATGCTGGGGAAGATATTTCTGGATAGATTGACAACAAAGATAAACAATATCAGTAGCTGATAAATTAAAATTGTGTCTTTCCTTTGTTAACTCTGGAACATGGAATTTTTCTGGAACTATGCCCAATTGAGGTAGGCGAATTAATTGCTCAGAATAGTGGATTTCAGCCTCCGTTGGTTCGATCAATTCACTAGATAAAAAATAATCTACAGTTGGTAAACCAGAGGTGACAGGATGCATCCAAGTTGTACATTGAATAGGTGCTAATTTTAGACCAGCCAACTGGGTAATTTTAGAATTTAAGCCAATTTCTGTAAATACGAAAATGTGTAAATTATCTTGACTAATTGCTTGGCAAATATCAGAAATTTCTGAGGGTAGTTTCACAAAACGATCGCTATACATTTGAAATCGCCCTTGGTGATCACTAAAGTCTCCAAAATGATAACAATAAATTGTAAATTGCGATCGATCGCAGTACCGCAGCCATCCCCATAGCAAACTACTAATATTAGAACCTAAAAGATAACCAATTTTTATTTTTTCACCCGGTTGTAATTTTGGTAAATCGAGAGATTGTGACCACTGGGGAAAATTGGCAGCCATGGCTTGATGTACTAGATATCCATAGCGTTTTTGAATTTCCAAATCCTGTTGATTCTGATAATGGAGAAAGAAATTTGTACTCCAACCTGCAATTCCTAGGGCTGTTATTTTTCCTTCCTCTGTAGCTAAGTCAATGCTAGAAATTAATTGTTCTAATCCCTGTATAAATTGCTGCCGCCAAAAATCTATTTCTGCCTCTGATTCATAAACTATGGGCAAAAGTAAGGCACTAACACTCTGAAAAGTTCCCGTGAAAGCTCCCGATCGAGGCAGAGTTTTTTCTACTTGTTGAGCAATTACTTTTGCTTCGGCGAAATAACCATACTTTCGCAAATCCCAGATTAAATAATAATAGAGGTATTCACTGTGGGGACTATTTCTAATTCCATAATAGTAGGCTTGAATTGCACGCTGATATTGATTAGTTTGATCATAACATTGAGCTAATTTTCGACAGGTAATAATATCATTGCTGTACCACTGGAGATAAGATATATAGTAATTTATAGCTTGATGATCATCACCTTGAATTCGAGCTATTTCTCCTAGGTAATAATCCCCTAAAGCAGCATTATCCTGATATTGATAGGCAACAGCCAAATTATAATAAGTCTCTGGCAGGAAACTATCTAAAGTAAGTAAGTGGAGATAAGTCTCGATTGCTTTTTCGTAATTACCCTGCCCAAGGTAAACATTTCCCAAATCTAACCAAGCATTAATATTATTAGGTTCAAGCTCTACTAGTTGCTGTAATTGATAACTCGCTGCCTCTAAATCACCGTAGTATTGTATCAAGTCAGTAATATCAACTTTGTTAGCTACCATAGCTTAATTTCTCCCTAATAAGTTGTTGATAAAATTCTTCTAAATACTGAATCGAATCCTCAGAATCTCCGAGATTTTTATGCAAAGGTAAAATGCGATCGCTCACCTGTTGCCGCCATTGGGAATCTAATCCTAAACGCACAGCAATTTCTATATATTCAGCCTCTGTATAAGCAATAGTTTCTGTTAATCCCATTCGTTGTAAAATTCCGTAAGAATAGCGTCCCCGTGCTAATTTTCCCGGATGGGTAACGATCGGCAAACTATTATATAAAGCAATCAAACTTGTACTTCCACCAGACCAACTAAAAGTATCTAAAAATACATCTGATAATAGAAATAAATTAGAATAGTCCTCGCTATTTTGTAAGGGTAATATTTGACAATACTTATGAAAATCTAAGTTGTAGGCAGCAAAAGCAATTTCCAATCTTTTTATAAACTTCTGAGCAATTACTTGATTAACCGTTGATGCTAAGAATAAAATCTGAGCATTTGGAACCTGTTGAACAATTTCTGGAAATACGTAATCATATTCAGGTAAATACTTAAAAATTGATTGACAAGATAAATAAATAATTGCCGATTCTGAAAAGTTATAAGCACTCCGGGATTTAGTTGGATACGGCTTAGTTATAAGCTGCCCACAGGATAAACCAACACCTTTAACTCTTATCAATTTCTCTGTATAGTGCAAGTCAGCTTCTGGAGTTTCCATCAACTCGCTAGAGAGAAAATAATCTACATTTGGTAAGCCAGTAGTAACGGGATGCAGCCAAGTTGTGCATTGTACAGGAGCTAATCTCAAAGCTGCTAGAGGGGTCATCAAAGGTTCCATGCCAATGGTAGCTAAGACTAGGATATGGAGATGATCTTGGTTAATTTGTTGAGCGATCGATTCTAGATTATAGGGTAAATGATAAGCATGATCACAATAGGGATTAAATAAGCTGTAAAATTCCTCTATTCTATTACCTGTATAATAACAATAGATTGCAAACTTCTCTCGATTAGCATTACGAATCCAGCCCATAATTAGGGTAAATATTCCACTAGGATGTAGCGTATTAGCAAGATAACCAATTTTAATTTTACCTGTAGTTGTCAGGGGTGGAGTTGGCAATTCTTTTGTCCACTGGGGATAAACTTTACTAACTACTTCATGGACAAAGTTGCCAAAGATTTGATTTAGGTAGCGATCGCTTTTTCCTTGACACAATAAATTAAAGTTAGCTGTATAGGTAGCTTGGAGAGCTAAACTCAATCCTTCCGGAGTATTTAAATCAAAACTATTAATGAATTTATGTAAGCCTTGATTAAATCTCTGGCGATGAAATTCTACTTCTTCTGTGCTGCCATAAAACTGTGGTAAAGATAGATAAAGTGCCGAGAGAATTTGAATATCTTCAGGAAATATTTCTAGGGCTTTGGTTGCTAATAATTTTGCCTCTTCAGTGTAGCCGTAGTGGAGAAGATCACCGATGATGATCTTGTATAGCTGTAAATTGTTTGGATGAAAAATCAAGCCCCGATAATAGGCATTAATTCCTCGATAATAATCATTGCTTTGCTTGTAGGCACAACCCAAATTATGATAGACAACCCAATCCCCTTGCCCTAGGGTGAGAAACTTTTCATAAGCCTCGATCGCTCCTTGATAATCTTGTTGGAAATATAAAGTATTAGCTTGATTTAGAGTCTCGATCGCTACATTATTTTGTACTAGTTTATTTTGCTCTAGATTGCTGATTACTAATTGATTTTCACTAGAGTTATTCAGGTTATTTAATATTTCAGCCATTAACTAATCTCTCTTGGACTGTGCGCCGATAAAATTCTTCTAGGGCTTTGACTGGAGTAATATCATCGTAGAGAACCGATTGTTGATTAATCATTTTATTAACAATACTTTGCCGCCACTCTTGATCTAATCCCAATCTTGCGGCAATCTCAATATACTCCGCCTCGGTGCTGGCGATCGTCTCCTCAACTCCCATCATTTTGAGAATAGCGTAGGTGTGCCGTCCCCGCATGTATTCCGTTGGGTAAGTCACCACAGGCAAATTACAGCCGATCGCCTCCAAGGTAGTATTTCCTCCAGACCAAGCAATACTATCTAGAAAAATATCACAAACCCGATTTAAGCTCATATAACCCACTGCATCCTGCCGCCCCGCCATTAAGCAATAATCTTCACTATTTAAGCCTACTTTTGCAAAGGTTCGATGTAGCCTAGCCTTAAATTTATCTGTAATATACTGACTAGCACTAGAGGTAATAAAGACTATTTTACTGTCGGGAACTTGCAGGGCAATTTCCGCAAAAATATAATCATACTGGGGCAAATATTTGAAAGTAGATTGACAGGATAGGTAAAGGATTGTATCTTCAGGAAAACCAAAATCTGCCCTAGTTCTGGTGGCATAACTAATATCTGGTTTCTCGTAGGCAATACTAATATTTGGCAATCTAATTAACTTCTCTGTGTAATGATTTTGACCATCTTCTGGCTCCATCAGCTCACTAGTTAAATAGTAGTCCATAGTCGGCGAACCACAGGTAATAGGATGCCCCCAAGACATACACTGAATGGGGGCTAAACGGAGGGAGGAAACAAGACTAATCATCGGAAACATGCCGATATCTGGAAATACTAAAATGTGCAATCCATCTTCAATTATTTGCTCACAAAGTTTCGGAATATCGTTGGGAATATGATGGAAATGATCGCTATGGGAGGCAACTTTTTCGGTCATGCCATCGGCAGTCACATCTACATAGTAGGAATAAATTTCAAAATGATCTTTATCTGCGTGGCGCATCCAGCCATTAAATAATTTACAAACTGTATGCCATCTCAGGTAGGCAGAAACGTAGCCAACTTTGATTTTCTTTTCTTTGGTTAAGGGCGGGATAGGAATTTCTTTTACCCATTGGGGGTACTGGTGAGCTAGGGTTTTGTGCATCAATTCTCCAAAGGCTCGCTGGAGTTCGATGTCATTTTTGCCTTGGTATTGTAGATAAAAATTTGTACTCCAAGAAATAGAATTCCATGCTGTACTCCTGCCTTCTGGGGTTTCTAAATCAGTGTCAGCAAGGATTTTTTCTAGGGATTTTGTATAACGATCGCGGATAAAATCTACTTCTTCTAAGGATTCATAAATAATGGGTAAAATAAATTAGCTTGATAAATTAACTGCCCTGCTTGGGGATTTAATTCCACCGCCCGATCGGCTACAACTCTGGATTCTTCCAAATAGCCGTAATCTCGTAAAGCCCAAATTCTCCAAAAATGTAACTGGGTAGCATGGGGATATAACTCTAAACCAGTGTTGTAGGCTTGGAGGGCTGCCGGGTACTGCCCCACAGCATTGTAGCAATCTGCAAGGGTTTTATAAAGCATTTCATTGCCATTGTATACTTGCAGAAATTTTTGATAAAAATCTATGGCTAATTGATGCTCTTGACGATAAAAATGTTTATGCCCATAGTACAAATCTGCCATGCCTTGATTGCCTTTTCTCTGATGCAGAATTGCCAGATTATTATGCACATCTGGATGGGTGTAGTTAATGGCTGCCGCCTTTTCTAAGATAGCGATCGCCTCATCGAGTTTATTTTGCATCATCAAGACATTACTAAGGTCGAGATAATGGCTAATATTCTGCTCCTCATCGGCAATTTTTTCCTTGTATTCGATTTCTGCTTTAGCCGGATTGCCGTAGTAATTGTAGAGTGAAAGAGGGTCGTAATCTGTGAGGCTGCCGATATCTTGGAGAGTTAATCTGGTAAATTCTGTAGTCAGGGGCAAGCTGGTAATAGCGTTGATAAATTCTGGGTTGTGGAACTGTTGAAGAATTTGCCAATTGTAGTTATAGCTGTGGTTGCTATCCCAAGTGAGGACTCGTAAACCATTCCAGAAGGAAGGATCACCATCTTGGAGAGTGGGCAAATCTAGGGCAAGATGACTCTGGGGATGGGCTTGGATAAAATCCCAAGTGGCTTGTTGGGCGGGAGTCCAGTTGGTGTCATCAATGATAATTAGGGCTTTGTCGGCAAGGAAGGGTTTAACTAGTAGTAGAGCGAGGAGGATCGATCGATAATCGGCGGCTCCATCATAGAAAAATACGCCAATTTTCTCTGGCAACTCTAAGGCTCGGTATTCTGTAAAAAACTGCTCAAAGGGTTGATTGCAGAATACAACTTGATTTTCTAGACCAAATTTACTCAGGGTCTGATCGAGGACTCCTGATTTTTCCCCGGTGGGATCGATCGCCGTCAAGTCATCCACCAAATAGGCTAAGGTTTGGGGATGTTGATGCAGGGCCGCCAAAATCGTCGTACCGGGAAAACCACCTATTTGACAGTACACCTCTGATTCTGGGAGACAACCCACCGCAAAATTAAGCAACTGCATAATATTCACTGTCGTCAGACCGCCTACCTGCTCTAGGATCGGGGCAAAATCTAGAGATTTCGGTGTAACCGTATTTTGCTTCCAGTTGTCATAAAGATAGGGGAGTTGCTCCAGAAAGTGACGATAATCCATAATTTCAGTGAACAGTTAGCAGTTATCAGTGAACAGTTACCAGTTATCAGTGAACAGTTACCAGTTATAGTGCTAGACAGCTTAATTAGGACAAGGCTCGATAGGTTGGCTGAGCGAAGTCGAAGCCGAATTTGTCTTAACTTTTATGGCAATGACTATATCAGTGAACAGGAGTTAATAACTAGTTATTAGTTGACAATTATTTAGTCAGTGTCGATCGTGGCTAGTCGATCGTGACCAGTTCTTCATGAGAGTCGATCGTGACTAGTTAATCATGAATATTTGATTTTAGACTGGTTAATCGTGACTAGTTAACCACAATTAGTTAATCACTAGCAAATTTTTACTAGTAAGTTTTTTATTGGCAAATTTTTACCAGCAATTTTTTTGCATACTAACTTTATTCATTACCTAGGCAGGGAGTTCCAGACAATAACCGGCCCCGTAGACAGTTTTGATATATTTGGGGTGGCGGGGGTCTGGTTCTAGCTTGGTGCGGAGGTGGCGGATGTGTACCCGGATGGTTTCGATGTCATCATCAGGATCGTAGCCCCAGACTTCCTTGAGAATTTCACTAGGGGAAACTGTTTGTCCGTGGCGTTGGAGGAGACAGTGGAGTAGCTCAAATTCGAGATGAGTTAGCTTCACAGTTTCATTAAACCAAATAGCTTCAAAGCGTTCAGGAATTAGAGTTAAAATTCCGTAGTTCAAAATCTCCGAGTGTTTCGCTCCTTGAATGATGCGATCGGTTCGTCGGAGTAAGGCTCGCACCCTAGCCAACATCTCTTGGACTTCAAAGGGTTTGGTCAGATAATCGTCTGCTCCGGCATTGAAGCCTTCTACTTTGTCTTGGGTTTGTCCGAGGGCGGTGAGCATGAGAACAGGGATATCCGCCGTGCGATCGTCCCGTCGTAGTCTTTGGCAGACTGTAAAACCATCAACTCTGGGGAGCATGAGATCCAACATAATTAGATCGGGCTGTATTTGCAGGGCTAGAGCCTGTCCCTTGATGCCATCATCTGCATGACTCACATCATATCCTGCCATCTCCAAGTTAATGGAGACTAGTTCGGCTATTGCCGGGTCGTCGTCGATGATCAGTATCCGGGGCATGAATAGTTAGGAGAATTAATAATTGAATCTTAAGTTTCTCTAAGAACTGTAACTTATTATGGTAATAGATTCTAGTTTTTGGGCAAATTTTCAAAAAACCTTGATAAATCCTAGGGAAATAGTTCCTGTTGGGCAACTTTCCAGTAACGAGAAAAGCGCTTGAGGTCAATATAGCCTGTTCGATCGAGGAAAGGCTCCACCTCCAAAATTTCCACCTCTAGCCCCATCTCCGTAGTCAGACGCTGGCAAAGATCCCGAAATTGCGGACTAGGGCTGTTGCTAGTGACAAGGTTTGTGGTATTCCGGGCTGAGGCAAATTTCCCAATTTCGGTTACGACATCACCACGGTTGATCTCCACAGGCAACTCCAATAGACATTCGTAAATAAATAGTATGCGTTTGAGGCTAATTCGCCACTCTAGCAATAGTTTTTCGTCCCAAACCCAAATAGCGGAAGCCTCTGGATATTTTTGTAAAGCAGGGTGGGCGGGGCTAAGACAGTCGCCGTGGATCCAAATGATGGGTTGAGACATAAATAAAGTGGATGTGGGGTGAATTTTAGAAAGTAATTTCTGGAGAATAAATTGTTAAGATACTTAAAGAAATAGGAATCTATTTGAGGGTTTTAGGTGTCTGCCACCATAGGTTTAGTTTATCAGTGCCAGTCCCATCGCCGGAGGATATTAACCGAAGAGGTAATATATAGCTATGCTCGATCGCCAAATAATTCTCTCTGTTCGCCAACCCCCACAGGTCACTGAATCTTCTCAAAGTATGGTTACTGAGTCCCACCGGAATTTAGCCGTCAGACTGCTTACCACCTTATCCTTTAGCTTAGCAACTATCACCTTGGGTAGTTGTGGATTGATTCCCCAAAATACCGCCGGGGCGCAGCCTAACCCCAATCAAAGCCAGCAAGCACCTGCCGTGGATGTGGCGATCGCCAGCCAAGAAGCCCTCACAACTGCTCAAGAATTTATTGGCACCACCGAACCCGTGCGGGAAGTCTCCCTCCGTTCCCAAGTAGAAGGCAGAATTATTAATATTAACGCCGGAGTCGGGGAAGTGGTGACTCAGGGGCAAATTTTGGCCCAGCTAGATGATGCGATTTTGTTAACCAACGTTATCCAAGCTGAAGCCCAAGTAGCGGCTCTCGAAGCCGAGGTATCCAGAGCCAGAACTCAAGTCAGCACTGCTGTTGCCCAAGCTGAACAAGCCCGATTAGGCGTTGAACAAGCCCGCCGGGATAGCGATCGCCTCTCCGCCCTTGCCAGGGATGGAGCCATTTCCCAGCAACAAGCCGAACAATCCCGCACTTCCCAGCGCACCCAAGAACAGTTGCTCAATGCTGCCCTAGCGAGAATTAGTACAGAAGAAGAAAACGTCGCCGCAGCGATCCGGCGGGTAGAAGCCCAACAAGCCGTTGTTGCCCAAGCCCGGGAACGACAATCTCTAACTTTAATTCCCTCGCCCCTAGATGGAGTTGTCCTCGAAAGTATCAGTGAGCCGGGCAATCTCCTCCAACCGGGAAATGAGGTGATGAAACTGGGGGATTTTAGCTCTGTGAAAGTGGTGGCGCTAGTTTCGGAGTTAGATTTGTCCAAGGTGCAGATGGGGCGATCGGTACAAGTCCGCCTTGATGCTTTTCCTAACCAAAATTTTACTGGACGAGTCTCTAGCATTTCTCCCAGCGCTGATCCTGTTTCTCGGCAAATCCCTGTTGAAGTAACTGTTCCCAACGCCAGCCGCCGGATTACTGGGGGACTTTTAGCCCGTCTGAGCTTCACTGATAACCGCACCCCCAGAGTAGTTGTTCCCCAGAGCGCAATTCCTGAACTTGCCAGTAGAGGCGGAGCCTCTGGTCGTCCTTCCCCCAATGCTTCTGCTAGTCCAAATTCTCGTCCCAATGCCAGCCCCAATGCCAGCCCCAATGCCAGTCCGGAAGGCGATCGACTCAATAGTTCTAACAATTCTAATAACTCTACATCTAGCCCCGACTCTCGATCGGGTTCACCTGCTGGAGCTAGTCCCAGTGCTTCCCCCGACTCTGGAAATCGGGCAGGAGCCAGTTCTGGCAGTAGTCCCAACGCTAACCGTCCCGCCCCTGGTTCTGGCAACGGTGCTACTGGCGGTGCTGCTCCTAGGGAAGTTACTCTCTTTGTGGTTGTGGGTGAAGGGGAAGAGGCAAAGGCAGAAGCGAGAAAGGTGACGATCGGGGCGAGGGCGAATGGGAAGGTAGAAATTATTTCTGGTTTAGCTCCCGGCGAAAGATTTGTTGTCCGTAGCACCAGACCCCTGAAGGATGGCGAGAAGATCAGACTCAGCCGGATCGCCTCTTTGCCTGTCAACCTACCTCTAAACCCAAGACAGGGTTAAATTCATCTGGGCTGCTTTTATCCTCCAAGGAGAGTGGAAATTAGTCTGAGGCGGGGGCGATCGAGTTTGCTAGGATCAGAAAAAAAGTGTTTCCTATAGCCTATGAGTAACCCCCAAACGGAATTTGATAGCCCTTGGAAAGATATCCTAGAGCTTTACTTCTCAGAGTTTATTCATTTTTTCCTGCCCGTAGCCCATTCAGAAATTGACTGGGATCGCCCTCCAGAATTTTTGGACAAGGAACTGCAACAGGTGGTGCGGGATACAGAACTGGGAAGGCGGATGGCGGATAAGCTAGTTAAAGTTTGGCGCAAAAATGGTACAGAAATTTGGGTCTTGATTCATGTAGAAATTCAAAGCCAAGACGAGGCTGATTTTGCCGAAAGAATGTTTGTTTATCATTACCGGATTTTTGATAAATACCGATGTCCTGTAGTGAGTTTAGCTGTCTTGGGAGATGAACGGCGGAACTGGAAACCAGAACAATTTAGCTATCAATTATGGGAAACTAGCGTTAGTTTTAATTTCAAAGTGGTGAAACTACTGGAATATGTCGATCGCTGGGCAGAGTTAGAAACTAGCCAAAGTCCTTTTGCTATAGTGGTGGTAGCTCATCTGAAAGCTCAAGAGACAAGGAGCGATCGCTTAGAGCGAAAAACATGGAAAATAGCTCTAGTGAGACGACTGTATGAGCAGAATTACTCCCGAACAGAGGTAATTAACTTATTTCATTTCATCGATTGGGTGATGAGTCTCCCGGAAGAGTTGGAGCAGGAGTTTTGGCAATCAGTACAGCAATTAGAGGAGGATAGAAGTATGCCTTATATCACTAGTGTTCAAAGAATTGGTCGGCAAGAGGGCTTATTGAAGGGGATCGAACTGGGTTTGAAGTTGAAGTTTGGGGCTGAGGGGTTGGCGGTGTTGCCAGAGGTTGCGGAAATTAAGGATGCTGGTTTGTTGGAGGTGATTTTGTCGGGATTGGAGACGGCGAATACTTTGGCAGAATGGCGGAGTTTATATCAGTCGCCAGATAGGGGGTAGTGCAGATTATCCCTGGGGCGATCTGCTTATAAAATCAAGTAATGCACGGTGTATTAGATAAGCAAATAACAAAGAAAATGACCAACGGTAATCCTTTGACAGGTTCAGGAACTAATAACAATGGCAACGATCGCCTCGACCTCCTCATAGACCAGATCGGGCGGCTGACGGAGCAAATAGCCCAAAGTAATATGGCGATCGCTCATGGTTTTGCTGAGTCTAGAGCAAATATTGAGAAACTCGGAGAAAAGATAGATAGTGGTTTTGCTGAGTCTAGAGCAAATATTGAGAAACTCGGAGAAAAGATAGATAGTGGTTTTGCCCAAACCAGTGCCAATATCGAGAGACTGGGGGAACGGCTGGAAGCAAAGATCGATCGTCTGGTAGTAGTCACAGACAGACAAGCCGAGACAGTAGCAAAACAAGCCCAAACCGTCGATCGTTTGTCCCTGATGCTGGAGCAGTTATTAAGCAATTCCCAATAAATGGCTATGCCATCGGGTATAGGATAGCTAATACACGGTTTAGATAAATAAACAAAAAAGAACATGACCAATGGTAATAATGGCGGCGATCGCCTAGATCTACTTGTAGACCAGATAGGGGTACTTACAGAACTAGTCACTACCGGATTCTTGGAAATCAAGGATGGGTTCTCGGAAATCAAGGGTGGGTTCTCGGAAATTAAGGATGGATTATCCGAACTGAAAGCGATCGCTCAAGCTCAACAGCAGGATATTAATAGATTGGTGGAAGTCACCGACAGGCAAGCTAAGACGGTTGATAAGTTAGCTGACACGGTAGCTAGACAAGCCGAAACCACCGCCCAACAAGCAAAAATGTTGGAGCAGTTATTAAGCAATTCCCGATAGGAGACTACGCCAAGAAGTTCTGGAGTCTTGATGCAATCTGGGAAGCGATCGGGAGAATTCGGGAATGAGAGGCTAGGAACTGAAGACAAGTATAGATTAAGTATCAAATCAATAAATAGAGGGTGCTACTATGGCAAGGCGTTGGGTGAATCTCGTGGGGGTGGCTCCTTTATTATTGGGGATGATGGTTTCTGTACCGCAGATGGTGGTAGCTCCCTTGGTATTGGCGCAGAGTAGTCAAACTAACCAGAGTAGTGAGAGTAGCCAAGCAACGGAAGCTCAAAGTTTATTTAATGAAGGGGAACGGCTTCAGCAGCAAGGGACTAGGGAATCTTTGCAACAGGCGCTAGAAAAGTTTCAGCAGGCTTTACGTTTGTTTCAGACAAATGGCGATTCGATCGAGGAGAGGCTACGCCAACGCTCTCAAGAAGCAGCGACTTTGAATAGAATTGGTTGGGCATCCTATAGCCTTGGGCAGTTCCAACTTGCCTTAAATTCCCATCAACAAGCCCTGCCAATTTGGAGGGAAGTAGGCGATCGCTTTGAAGAAGCAAACACCCTGAGAGTCATGGGAGATGTGTACGACAGGATAGGGCAACCCCAACAAGCATTGAATTACTATCAACAAGCCTTAACAATTTGGAGGGAAGCCCCCGACTCGATCGAAGAAAGACTAAGCCAACGCTCCAGAGAAGCAAGCACCCTAGGAGCCATTGGGTTAGTGTACCGAGGTATGGGACAACCACAAGAAGCACTCAATTACTTTCAGCAAGCCTTAACCATTAGGAGGGAACTGGGCATCCGCTCCAGAGAAGCATTCGGTCTGACTGGTATCGGGGCAGTATATAGAGATATCGGGCAATCAGAACAAGCATTGAATTACTTACAACAAGCCTTGACCATCAGCAGGCAAAGGGAAGTAAGCGATTCCCCGGAAGAGAGGCTACGCCTACGCTACGAGGAAGGAAACGCCCTAGATGTTACCGGGGGAGTATACCTGAGAATAGGGCAACCACAAGAAGCATTGAATTACTTTCAGCAAGCCTTAACTATTAATAGGGAATTGGGCAATCGTTATGCAGAAGCATTCGATCTGATGAATATTGGGGGAACCTACCGAAGAATGGGACAACCACAAGAAGCCTTAACTTCCTATCGACAAGCCTTATCAATTTTCAACGAAATAGGTCATCGCCCTGAAGAAGCCATTGCTTTAAATAATTTAGCTTTAGTCCACCAAGCCTTGAACGATCGACTCACAGCCCTGCAAAATATCCAAGCGGCGATCTCTATTGTTGAAGATATCCGGGGTCAACTAACCGACCCAGATGCCCGTACCTCCTACTTTGCCACTGTTCAGGAATACTACAAACTCCAAGTTGAACTGTTGATGCAACTCCATCAGCAAAACCCCGACCAAAGCCACAATATTCAAGCCTTCAACGTCACCGAGCGCTCCAAAGCCCGCACCCTCCTCGAACTCCTCACCGAATCCAGAGCCGACATTCGCACCGGAGTTGATCCCCAACTTTTGCAACAGGAACAGGATATTCAAACCCAACTAACCGCCCTTGACAAACGCCGCATTGAACTTGCTAGTAACAGACTCGTACTGAGCGAAGTCGAAGTAAATGATAATAGCCAAGCACAAATCACTGCTCTCGAAACTCAAAGGGAAACTCTGCAATCTCAATACCGTAACCTCCAATCCCAAATCCGCCAAACCAGCCCCAAATACGCCGCCCTCAAATATCCTCAACCCCTCACCCTAGAACAGATTCAACAACAAATCCTCGATGACAACACCGTTATTCTTTCCTATTCCCTAGGCGAGAAACGCAGCTATCTCTGGCTCATCAGCAAAACCGAGATGAGTAGCTATGAACTGCCAGCCGGAAAATCATTGAAGACCTCATCAATC
>JAAUUE010000443.1 GCA_012031635.1 Coleofasciculaceae cyanobacterium SM2_1_6
AAACAGGTAAAACCAGCTATATAGAAAGATTCAACAACACCTTAAGACAGCGAGTAGGAAGGTTGGTACGAAAGACCTTATCGTTTTCCAAGAAGTTAGAGAATCATATTGGTGCAGTTTGGAACTTCGTGCATCACTACAATGCTTTGCTTCGAGCCTGAACATTACTATTCATCACTACCAGCGAGGTGTTTCATCAACCAATCCCCGCAAGGGGACTGAAACTGTTTCATCAACCAATCCCCGCAAGGGGACTGAAACCTTGTTTTGCAATCTCAATTTGAGAACTATCATCCTGCCAGTCGTTTCATCAACCAATCCCCGCAAGGGGACTGAAACTGTCAGGCATGCTGATTCCTTCAAGACTAGGTTAAGCGCCGGTGTTTTCATCAACCAATCCCCGCAAGGGGACTGAAACATTGCCCAGACACTGTGTCTGGAAGAGAATTTTAGCTCCCTCCGTTTCATCAACCAATCCCCGCAAGGGGACTAAAACATGAGCTTATTTGGAAGGGCGATCGCTGTCCTGAGTTGGAAGCAGAATTATCAACATATCGTGGAGTTCAGGAATATTTCGTTGGATCACTTGCCACACAATATCTAAATGAAGCTTGATCCCGCATCATAGACAACTTGAGCAGTTCCCAATATTTCTTGCCGACGAATCCAATTGTGGCTTTCTTCGATCGACTTTTTAGTTAGTAAATCAACCTCACGCCCCAGCAAAATTTCCAATTCACGTTTCATCCGCACTAATTCTAAAATTCCCCAAGTTGACTGATCCTCAAAACTTACGAGAATATCAATATCGCTGTCTAGTCGAAAATCATCCCGCAAAACAGAACCAAAAAAAGACATTTCCTTAATCTTCCATTTTCGGCAAAATAGAACGAGTTCTTGCTGAGGAATATTAATTTTCAGTTGCTGCCGTAGCATATTTTCTCCTTGCCGATTGTCCCTTCTCTCATTAAGCTAGCACTTTAAGAGGAGGTTTTAATTTTTTTAAAAATAAGAATTAAATCTTTTTTGCATAGTATGCTATCCTAGTAAAGCTAAAAATCACGCATCTAGTGACTTCGGGTGTTTTCTTTGAGAGATGCTGCTGAATTTTCCTCAAGCCTGAACAGAACTTGGAAAGGCTCCAGAAAAATCCTAGGCAATCTCCAGAAAATCCACACTATGGTAGGTTCAACCCGAATCAAGGAGTAAAAAAATATGCCAGTTATTACATTGGCTCAGATGTTGGAATCTGGGGTTCATTTTGGGCATCAAACCCGCCGTTGGAATCCCAAAATGTCTCAGTATATCTATGCGGCTCGCAATGGGGTTCATATTATTGACCTCGTGCAGACAGCCCAACTCATGGAAGATGCCTATAGCTACGTGCGGAACGCCGCCGAGCAAGGGAAGAAATTTTTATTTGTGGGCACAAAGCGCCAAGCTGCGGGAATTATTGCCCAAGAAGCCCACCGTTGCGGAGCTTACTACGTGAACCAGCGCTGGCTGGGGGGAATGCTCACCAACTGGACAACCATTAGTACCAGAGTCGATCGCCTCAAAGACCTAGAGCGTCGAGAAGAAAATGGAGCCTTGAATCTCCTCCCCAAGCAGGAAGCCTCCATGCTCCGCCGGGAACTCTACAAGCTCCAGAAATATCTAGGCGGCATCAAAACCATGCGGAAGGTTCCTGATATTGTGTTGATTGTTGACCAACTCCGGGAATACAACGCCATTCTAGAGTGCCAAAAACTGCGGATTCCCATTGTGTCCTTGCTGGATACCAACTGTGATCCTGATGTGGCAGATGTGCCAATTCCGGCTAACGATGATGCGATTCGATCGATCAAGTTAATTGTCGGCAAACTCGCTGATGCCATCTATGAAGGAAGACACGGCTCCCTCGAAGTCGAGGAAGAGTATGAAGACTATGAAGTTTTTGAAGGCGAGCTGGAAGATGAGATTGCTGATGAAGAGCTAGAAGAAGTTGAAGAAGATGCTGAAGAAAGTTCAGATCAAGATTAACTCCACCTCTCATAATTGGTAATAGATGACTGGTGTTGAAGAGTACCTGAATCTATTACCATTTTATATAAGGGTAGAAATTTTTTAGTTAACAACGGGATTAGAATAATGGCAGACATTTCCGCAAAATTAGTTAAAGAACTCCGGGACAAGACCGGGGCTGGGATGATGGATTGCAAAAAGGCACTCCAAGAAAGTGAAAGCGATGTCACCAAGGCGATCGAGTGGCTCCGCCAAAAGGGGATCACCTCTGCGGAGAAAAAATCTGGTCGAGTTGCTGCCGAAGGCATCGTTGACAGCTACATCCACACCGGAGGTCGAGTCGGCGTGTTGGTAGAAATCAACTGTGAAACAGACTTTGTGGCCCGCAGAGACGAATTTAAGACTCTCGCCAAAAATATTGCCATGCAGGTAGCCGCTTGTCCTCAAGTCGAGTACGTCCGGGAGTCAGAAATTCCTGAGGAGATCATCGCCAAGGAAAAGGAAATTGAAATGGGTCGGGATGACCTTGGTAACAAGCCCCAAAATATTAAGGAAAAAATTGTCCTCGGACGCATCGAAAAGCGCCTCAAGGAAATCTCCTTGATGGATCAGCCCTACATCCGAGATCAGACAATCACCATTGATGAACTAGTCAAGCAAGTAGCCGCCCAACTGGGGGAGAAAATCGAAGTCCGCCGCTTTGTCCGCTTTGTCTTGGGCGAGGGCATTGAAAAAGAAGAAATTAGCTTTGCTGATGAAGTGGCTGCTCAAATGGGTAAAACTAATGAGGCTCCTAAAGGTGAAGTCCCTGAAGCAGAAGCTCTAACCCCAACTAATTTGGCTGATGAAGTAGCTGCCCAGAACCTTAACGCTGATGAAGTTGCCGATGAAGTTGCTGATGAAGGAACTCCAGAAAAGAAACCTGAGCAGAAAAAATCTGGGTCTAAAAAATCCGGCGGCAAGAAAAGGGCTAATTTTGCCCAGTAAGGTAGTTAACACATAGTTAGCAAATTGGAAATTGTCGATCGCAGGAATCAAGGTTAATATCCCAG
>JAAUUE010000444.1 GCA_012031635.1 Coleofasciculaceae cyanobacterium SM2_1_6
GTAGGTGATTTCGCCCGCCACAGGCGGGTGAAATCATTTAGGGCTGCTATATCCTTTGAAATAATCTTTGAGACGACTAGGCTTTTTTGTAGTAATCTACCCCTTTATTCACGAAATCTAGGGTAAAAGCATCTTTGTAGTTGGTGCTGGCTTTGTAAACTCCTGCCGCCGCCATGCTATCAAAAAACTCCTTCCACCGAGCTTCATTCATAGCTCCAATGCCCTTGGTTTCCGCATCTCCAGAGATGACAATCCCGTATTCTTTTATCTTGGAAATCCCGTAGGCAATCTGGTCATCGCTCATTTCTGGGTTGTCTTTTTTGATCAACTCATTGCCCGGGGCGGGGTCTTCAAAGTAGCTATACCAACCCTTGATAGAAGCATCTACAAAGCGCTGGACTAGTTCTGGCTTCGTGTCTACAATTTCTTTGCGGGTCTCAATGGTGGTGGAGTAGGGAGTCCAGCCACTATCAGCGAGGAGGATGACTTGGGGATCAAAACCACCTTCTTTCTTAATTTTTAGGGGTTCAGAACTGAGATATCCTTGCTGGGCTACAGTTTTGTCTGCAAGGAAAGGTCCCATGGTGAAATTGTAGGGACGTTTTTGGTCATCGGTAAAGCCGTATTTTGCCTTGAGCCATGGCCAGAAGGTACTGTTCGCCGAAGCTGATATTAGTACTGGTTTACCCTTGAGATCTGCTAGGGTTTTGATCCCTTGGTCTGGATGAACGAGGATAATTTGGGGGTCTTTCTGGAACATGGAAGCCACGGTAATTTTGGGAATACCTTCCTCTACCGCCCGGATTGCTTCAGAGCCAAAACCCATGAAAAAGTCGATCGCTCCCCCCATGAGCAACTGGGTACCATTCACCTGAGGTCCCCCCATTTTAATCGTCACCTCTAAGCCGTGATCTTTATAGATACCTTTGGCAACTGCTTGGTAAAATCCCCCATGCTCAGCTTGGGCATACCAGTTAGTGCCGTAGGTAATTTTATCTAAGGTAGTAGCACTGGTAGTAGCACTAGTCCCTGGGCTAGCAGCAGAACTAGAACCGGGGGAGGCTGCCGTACTGCTGGCATTGGAAGTAGTGTCATTACCACAGGCAGCAAGGACTCCAGTACCTAAGGTCAGGGAACTATACTGAAGAAATTTTCGGCGATTGAGATGAAGCTCACTCATGGGTTTAAGTCTAGAAGGTTGAGTCTGTACGTTAAATTCGATGGTTTGATTAATAAGTATAAACCTTAAAACAAATACAGTGGTACTAAATCTCCGGCTCAATCTAGATTGCTTCTGGTAGGTTATGCCACCCGCCGACGGTGAGTGAAATCCTTTAGGACTGCTATACAATGGGAAGAATGTATCTAAGGCTGCAACAGCTATGTTTCAAGCTACCCGTAGCCGCCTTGCCTTTTGGTATACCTTTGTCACGGCGGTTCTGTTGTTATTGTTTGCTACGGGCATTTATCTGTATGTCCGGAATACTTTGATTGAACGGGTGGATGATACCCTGAGCCATGTGGTGGAGGTGGTGGAGCGATCGCTAAAAATCCAGCCTACTAATAATCCTCAAGTTCCCTACATGGTGGATATCGGGGCTAGTTTTCGCAATAACAATCCCACGGTGGAAGATGATCACATTGACCTCGAGTGGTTTAGTCCCCAAGGAAAATTGCTCTGGTCAACTTTTAGCGAACCCCCAGGCATTCCTCTCAACCCCAGCCGTCACGAAACTGTTCAGGCAGTCCATCTCAACTATCAGGAAAACTATCAGGAAAACTATCAGGAATCGGAGTCTAATTATCTTTTACGGCAGATTACTTCCACAGTCCAAATTGATAGTCAAATCCTTGGGTTTTTGCGGGTCAGTCATCCTTGGTTTGAGGTGACGAAGCCGAGTCGGGATCTGGTGATTGATCTGGCTTTTGGGGTGGTGTTGATGCTAATTTCAGTGGCGGCGATCGGCTGGTTTTTGTCTGGTTTAGCCATGCAACCCATTCGAGATTCTTACCAAAGCCTGAAACAGTTTACCTCCGATGCTTCCCATGAATTGCGCAACCCGATCGCCATCATCCAAACCAATGTCCAGCTTGCCCTAGAGGATCCAGACTTGGATGCAAATTTACCAGCCCAACAACGCCTTGTGACTTCCCTACAGGTAGTAGAGCGGCTGAGTAAGCGCCTTGGTAAGCTAGTGGATGATTTACTGTTTCTTGCCCGGTCCGATAGTGGCATTGTCCAAATAGAAAAACAGCCCGTTTATCTGGATGAGTTGCTAATTCAGGTAGTAGAAGAGCAGCAGTTTATGGCCGATCGCCAGCAAATTCAACTAACTCTAGATTTTCAGGAATCCCCAAAATCCGCCTCAGCAGAAAAAGAAGAAGATTTTGTCCTCTGGGGAGACGGGGATCAACTTGCTCGGTTATTTACCAATTTGGTGAGTAATGCGATCGCCTACACTCCGACCTTGGGAAAGGTAAATATTATTCTCCGCCGGATTTCCCGCCCGACTCGCACTGTTCCCATCTCGCTGTTGCAGGTAAGTATTCAAGACAATGGGATTGGGATTGAAGAAGCCGCATTAGAGCATATTTTCGATCGCTTCTATCGGGTAGACACAGCCCGGCAGAACACCTCTAGCCATAGTAGCTCTGGGCTGGGGTTGGCGATCGTCCAGACAATTATCCAACGCCATCAGGGAGAAATTTCTGTCCAGAGTATCCCCAACCAAGGTACAACTTTTACCGTCGTGATTCCTGCTACCCGTCCAGCCTAGGAAACCTAGAGCAATGTGCGATCGCCGTGTACTTCTACACAAATGACTTTTTGTTATGCTGATACTTAGTGATTGTGATAACCAGTCAAAATAAAACTCCAGCCTTTTCTCTCTGAAATTGGGTACATTCCTTTTATGGGGTCATGATTGGGTAGTATAGTCGTTGCCATAGTAGTAGTCGAGTGGAACCCCGGCAGCGCCGGGGTTCCACTCCAAAATTGTCCTAACCAGCTTGGCGGTTACTATAATTAGGGATTTTTATTCGAGCATT
>JAAUUE010000445.1 GCA_012031635.1 Coleofasciculaceae cyanobacterium SM2_1_6
CGATGTGGAGAGGCGGTGTTTCTTTCCCAGCGCATCTATGTTTGAGTTCCCATCCCGGCACTGTCAAGCAAGAGTTAGTGATTAATTTGGGGAGCGATCGAACCCTAGAAACTAAACGCCATCATAATTTTCAAGACTACCGAGATCAAGTTATGGAGCAGTTACGTCACCAACCAGAAGAGATGTTAGTTGCCTGATTTTTCTTTCTTCCTGAAATGCTAGAATTAATTTCTAGGATAAGGGCAAGACTTGTGATTTATAGGCATGGGGAAGTTTTATGACATTATCACCTCAATCTACACACTCAGAAATTAACAGACAACTCTATGAATCACTCCAGCAATTATCTCCTGAAAGACTAAAAGCTGTTGCTGATTTTGCTGCTTTTCTAGCTAGTACTGAAAGCGAAGCCGCAACTCAAGAATTATTATCAATATCAGGGTTATTAGAGCAAGTTAAGTTAAATCAACTGACTCCAAAAAGTGAATATGTAAATTGGAGAACCGTACACTCTGATGTATGAAGTCCTATTGCATCCTGATGCTCAAAAATTTTATGCAAAAGCAAATAAATCTTTAGTCAAGAAAATTGCTAAATGTTTACAGCAACTAGAACAAGAACCAAGATCACATCCAAATATCAAGTCTCTTAAAGGAGAATATTCAGGGTTATATCGTTATCGCATTGGTGATTATCGAATTATCTATTCTATTGAAGATGAATTAGTCCAAGTTTTTGTAATTACGATCGCCCATCGTAGTCAAGTCTATGAGAACTAATAAAAGGGCGGGAGGTTGAGGTGATGGATAGGAAAACAGCGCTGGAGTTGACAACTTTTGGATCGGCGGTGCTGGTGGGGACGGTAGCAAGTGCGTTAAAAATTTTCCGTATCTGTAATGTTCGTCTGTGGCTTCTTCTGCAACATGCTGGCTCACGAGCGTGACATCCACAAAGCCACCTATACAGAGCGTGAAGCAGTCGAGCGTGCAGCAGCGATCCAGCCATTCCCGGACGGAACTGCCGCCTTTCGGTACTTCAGCAGAGACCATAATGGAAGTGTCACCATTTAATGAGAGTTGCCGCTTTAGGTAATCTTATTATTTTCTACCAAATCACCCTTGCTGCGGGGCTACCCGACACTCGGCTCCGGCAACATCCCCTTTCCACCATCCTCGATCTCTTCTAGCCCACCCCCTTGAAAATAATAATCTCAGAAATAAAAAAACTATGAGCTTAGTCATTGCCGACGACCTGATCCAAGCTAGTGGCTTATCTGAACAAGAGCTACTTCTAGAAATTGTCTTGATGCTGTTTCACCAAGATAAAATTAGTCTCGGTAAAGCCAGTGAAATTATGGGATTACATCGCTCTCAATTTCAACAATTACTAGCAGACCGGAATCTCTATATCCACTACGATGTTGCTGAATTTCAGGAAGACCTAAAAACCCTTCAGGAAATGGATTGATCATGTTTATAGTTAGCGACACCTCACCCATCTCTAACTTGGCAAAAGTCGGACAACTGCACCTCATGTTCCAACTTTATGGCAAAGTATTGATTCCTAATGCTGTACATGAAGAGCTATTGGATCCTAGAGCAGGTGAAACTGTCATTATTGCTGTTCAACTTGCTGATTGGCTCGAAGTCCGATCTGTTCAAAACCAAGAACTGGTGAATGCACTCAGAACTCGTATCAACATTGGAGAAGCAGAGGCGATCGCTCTTGCTGTTGAGGTTCAAGCCACTCGATTAATTATTGATGAGCGATTAGGTAGACAAGCTGCCAAAGATTTCAAAGTCAAGATTACCGGAGTATTGGGACTGCTACTTTTAGCCAAACGGCGGCAGAAAATTCTGGCTATTAAACCGATTATGGATAATCTCATCGATCGGGCAAATTTCCGCATTAGTCCCCAACTTTATGCCGATGTTTTACAATCAGCCCATGAGTAGCCTCCCTTAGCTCCACCATCCTCGATTGTCTCTAGCCCAACCTAAAAAATATCCCAACATATTCGCTAAAACAAATGCTAGTTCCTAGACCAGTTAAAAATTGCCCCTAGACTTGCCTTAGGTCAAACGATCGGTCTACATTGATTTTAGTCGGGATGTGAATTAGACAGGAATTGGATAGGGATTTTGTGATGGCTAAAACAGATAAAATAGATAGAGAAATTGCTAGTTATGGCTCTTGGCGATCGCCCATTACCGCAGACTTGATTGTGGGGGGCAGCATTGGCTTGGGACAGGTAGAAGTGGACGGCGAGACCATCTACTGGACTGAGGGCAGACCCAGCGAGGGAGGTAGAAATGCCCTAGTTTGCCAAACCAGCCAAGGAGAAATTATTGATCTTTTGCCTGTACATTTTAATGTCCGATCAAGAGTCCATGAGTATGGGGGCGGAGCCTTCACTGTGGCTCAGGGCGTGGTCTATTTTGTGAATTTTGCCGACCAAAGAATTTATCAATTATCTGTAAATCTCTCATCAGGAACCCAACCGCAACCTGTCCCCATAACCGCCGCCGGAAATTATCGCTATGCGGATCTATTAGTCGATAGACACCGCCAGTCCTTAATTGCAATCCGAGAAGATCACAGCGCAGAGGGGGAACCAATTAATACCTTGGTAGCGATCGATCTCAAAAATCCTCAGGCAGATAATCATCCCGATTCCAATCTCGAAAACCTAGGTCAGCAAATTCTAGCTGCCGGACAAGATTTTTACTCTTCCCCCGCCCTGAGTCCCGATGGCAAATCCTTAGCTTGGTTGGCTTGGCAACACCCGGATCTACCTTGGTATAACACTCAGTTATGGGTTGCTGCTATTGATTTAGAAGGAAATTTATCTCAGGCGCAGGTCATAGCTGGTGGTCTTGATGAATCGGTATTTCAGCCCGAATGGGGACTTGATGGCAGTTTATACTTCGTGAACGATCGCTCTAATTGGTGGAATCTCTACCGTTGGCACCAAGGAGAAGTCACGGCTATTTGCCCGATGGATGCCGAATTTGCCTGCCCCAGTGGGTCTTTGGCATGGAAA
>JAAUUE010000056.1 GCA_012031635.1 Coleofasciculaceae cyanobacterium SM2_1_6
GGATCAAAAAATTAGATATTCCTAAGAGGATGTCTGAAAAGTCTTACTGTGGGTGGCAAAAGTTTTGATCCCCTAAATCCCCCTACCCTACGGGAAGGCAAAGCCTATAAAAAGGGGGACTTTGAATCTGGTTCCCCCCTTGTGAAGGGGGGCTAGGGGGGATCTCTGAGTACGAAACAATACAGATCATCCCTTTTCAGACATCCTCTTAAAAGTTATACCATTTCACTAAATGCCTGACATAAATAAGAGTATTTTGTAGGGGCGCAAGGCTTTGCGCTCTCTGTAGAGATAGAAATCATAAGTATCACTATTTTTGTAAAATAGTATTAGAAGTTAGAAGTTAAAAGTTGAAAAAAGTTGATAGGAAACTAAAGTTGCCATTAGAGAAATTGCGTAGGAAGTTACTTTGGATAGAGCGAAAATACTCGGAGAATAGCGCAAAATATAGTAGCCATTAAACTAACCGGGAAATCCCTAATGCTGAACTATGCCTACAATTCTCTACGATGGAACTAACTTTATCATTCCGCCCAACCTAGGCTTAGGTACTCCGGGAGTCAGAAGACTTGCCTATGGACAAATTCCCACCCCTTTCTCTGTAGCTCCTTTTCAGCTTTTGGCAACAGGGGCAGGAACAGGGACTTTAAATACAAACAACCCCTCTGGAGCCAACACAGGCTATGGGGGCTATACTAACTATGATCCTCTGACTCTCAGCCTTTTGCCTTCTTTTACTACTAATTTAAATGCCAACACTGGATTTACAATTGCTTTTACCTTGCAAATTGCCGCAGAAACTAGTAATCCTAATCGGGCGGGATTTAGCCTGACGGTGACTAGCTCGAATCAAGCAGGGATTGAGTTGGGGTTTCGGACTAATGAGATTTTTGCTCAATCTAATAATTTTATTGAAACCAACAATTCTCTCCTCAACACCACGGTTAGCCGGAACTATACTCTCCAAGTGGTGAATGGTACTTATAGCCTGTTGGACGGGGGGACGTATCGTGGGCAGTCTCAGCAATCAACCCCTAATTAACTACAATTTTAACCCTGCTACCAGTACCCCCCCCTTACCCTTCAATCCCTACACTTCCCCCAATTTTCTGTTCTTTGGGGACAACACCGACCAAGGAAATGCCAACTTTACGATTAGTAATATCACCGTTAACGCCTTACCTGTAGCCAATCCAGAAAGCTATCAAACTCCAGTCGATACAATCCTGACCATAGCCGCTCCTAGTGGAGTTTTGGCAAACGATACCGATGCCGATGGGGATCCTTTAACGGCGGTAATAGTTACCCCTCCGAGCTTGGGCGGTTTGGCTTTGAATCTCAACGGGAGTTTTACTTATACGCCTAATGCTGGGGTAAATGGGGTTGATAGTTTCCAATACCGAGTTAATGATGGCATGGCTAATTCAAGGGATGTGGTGACAACAACTATCTCGATCGGTACCCCCCCCAGCCCTACTCCCATAAGCCCAGAACTCCTGAAATTATTACAAAATCCACCCCCACCCCCAACCCCAGCCCCGGCGATCGTGGGGACTTTGCCCTTACCAGAGAATCAACCAACTTTAATTAATTCTTCTAATTCTTCTAATCTCTTGGGCTTCCCTGTGGATGCAAGTAGTGGTGTAAGTATCCCTGATGAAGAAATTGTCTACTACGGCACACCAGAGGATGATGTCATTGTCGGCACAGCCAAGCGAGAAGCCTTTTTCGGGTTGGGGAAGAAAGACCTCTTGCGGGGCGGAAATGGGATCGATCGCTTCTTTGGGGGACGGGGAGCAGATACGATCTTTGGGGGGAAGGGTAATGATCTGCTCCGGGGCGGTCGGGGTCATGATTTTCTGCACGGCGGAGCCGGAGATGACGTGCTTAATGGGGGTAAGGGGAAAAATATTCTCACCGGGGGGACGGGTCGCGATCGCTTCCAGCTTGGCAAAGGACAGGATCTGATTACAGATTTTGTGATGGGGGAAGATGAACTTGAATTAGTTGATGGTTTGAGCTTTGCAGAAATGGTGATTACCCAAGGTACAGGGGCAGCAGTATTGAGTTTGATTCCTAATGCGCTGCGACCAAATTTTCAGGCGATCGCTGCCCTGACGGGGATCACGCCCTCCATGGCTACCAACTTTATTCCGGCTCCTCTGGGTACAAATTTCCTAAATCCACAGTAAAACAAGTCCGCCCAAAATTACTCTCGACCTCGATCGTCGCCCCTAGGTATTGAGCCAACCTCCTGACTAGCGCCAGACCCAAGCCTGTCCCACCGTAGCGCCAAGGATCTCGATTGGGAATCCGGTAGAATTTATCAAAAATTCGCTCCAATTCTTCAGCAGGAATTTCCACCCCAGAATTAACTACGCAGATGCAGGCATGGGGCTGATCTTGAGACGAAAACTGCTCTATTCTCCCTTGGAGAGGCTGCACCAACGTGGCGGTGAAGAGAATAAATTCCCCCGCCGGGGTGTACTTACAAGCATTATTCAACAGCTCAATAATAATTCGTTCGAGGATCGAAACATCTGTGGTAACTTCTGGAAAATCTTGGGGAATTTCAATAAAAAGTTGTTGTTGTTGACTTTTGGCTCTCTCCACAAAAGTATCTGTAATGTAGGGAATCCAGTATTGGAGTTTGATGGGGATTAGTCTCAGAGGTTCGGTTCCTGATTCTAAACAAGTCAGGTCTAGCAGGTCATTGATTAATTTCTCTTCCCGTAGGGATTCATCCTGCAAAATCTGGACATAGGCTTCTAAGGCTTTGAGGTCTCCCTGAAATCCCCCCAAATTACCAATCAAAATTTCGATCATATCCGTGGCGATTTTGATACTGGAGATCGGGGTACGCAGTTCATGGGAAATGGTACTGAGAAAGTCATCCTTGAGGAGATTTAACCGCTCTAATTCTGTTACCTGTTTCTGGGCGGCTTGGTAGAGTTGGGCTTGGCGAATGGCGATCGCACACTGGTTGGCGACTTGCTTTAAGAGGCGAATTTCCATATCCCCAAAACTCGAAAGGGGCGGCTTAAATAACCATAGCTCTCCCAATAAACCATGATCATCAATAATCGGGCAGGCAAGCATGGCGTAATCATGGCGGATCAAGCCAGATTTGAGAAGACAAAAGGCGGTGGATTGTCCCTGTTCGAGTTGATGATAAATATCTGGCAAATCAGCCATAGAAAGATTATTCCCCCAGTGGGAAGAAACCCCCACCTGTGTTGCTTCGTAGGCGATGGTAGCCCGAGATTGTGGCGGAGCCGAGGCTCGATTCTCCCTTGGAGAAACTGCGTCAACGCTCCGGTTCGCAGAATTAGTTAAACCATTAGTTAAATGATTAGCTAAAGCATTGACTGGGTTGGTGTTCCCGGAACTATTATTAACGGAATTATTGCAGAGGACTGCCTTACAACAATCTACTTCTAGGGTGTCTAATAATTCCTTGACTACAGTTTGAAGAATTTGATCTTGATCTAGGGAATCCCGGACTTTATCGGTAATGCGCTTGAGGGTTGCTTCAAAAGTTAAAGCCCTCTGGAGTTCTAGGGTATGCAGATGGACTTGACGCTCTAGGTTGGTATTAAAGGCTTGTAATTGTTGATGGAGTTGTGACTGTTGAATTGCGATCGCTAACTGCTCCGCCACACTCATCGCCAATTCTTCATCTAGATCTGACCAAGAATTTAGTCGGGTGTGCCGAGCCAAGGTCAAACTGCCCCACACTACTCCCCGGACATGGAGCGGGATCAATAACCATGCCCCAGGGAACGATCGAGCCAGTTCTCGATTAATTTCATCATCGACTTGAATTGCATCTCCCAAGCGCACAATCTGTAATTTTTTGAGTTGATCAGCAATGGTATTCTCTCGATCGGGGATTTTTGCCCCCAGAGTGTCTGGTAGGGTCGGGTTACAGCGATAAGCCGCAACGGTTAACCACAATCCTTCTTGGGGACGATATTCCAAAATATCTGCTCGATCGGTAGTTAATAAATGGGCAATCTCGGCAACGGCAGTGGCAAAAATTTGATGCAGGTCTAGAGAATTGCGAATGCTCCCCACTACTCGTCTCAGAGCCTGTTCTTGGTGAATTTTGATGCGGAGAAGTTCCTGTTGTTTTCGCAAATCCTGTTCCGCCAGATACCGTTGCTGGATTTCTGTCTGGAGTTCATCATTAATTTGGCTAATTTTTTGAGTTTTCTGGTAGGCAGTCTGGGCAAAGTAAAGTAAGCCCCCCAGCCCGATCGCCAAAATAATTCCCCCAACAAGAATCATCCAAGGTGGAAAAACGCCCCTTTGTTGCCCAAACCCTTCAGGAAGTTGTGAATATATCAGCCATTCCGGATTGTGCTGATTAAAAATCTCTTTAATTCCTAGAACTTTTTGAGCAATTAACTGCCCCGTAGATACCTGCGCTCCTATCCATAACCTATGAAGATAAACCGCTGTCATTAATTTAAGGATTTTTCAAGAACTTTAAATCAGCTTTCTTATCTTTCATGCTGTATGAAATCCCTGGATCCCTAACCAAAAATTAATAATACTTTTACTTCTCTGCCCAGAGATTAGGGAATCATGGCTATTGAGAAAACTTATTGCAAATACCTCTTACCCCTAGATGTTTTCCCACCGGATTTCCGTTCATCACTAGTCCAGATCAACTCTGAAATTAATGCTAGATTTAAGGTAAGTCCTAGGGAATGATCCCTTCCGTCGGCTCTAATTATTAGCTACTAGCTTGCAAATTCTGCCCTTTACATTTCGCAACTTTTTTTTAGAAAACTATTTAAAACTAAGAGCACCCTTAGGGCATAGTTATTATTGCGTGACAAACCACAGACAATTCTGACAATAATTAACTTGTTATTAATTTGTTCACCTAAAATTCGCTATCGCTAGATTAACGCTAAATTAACGCTAAATTATCACGAAGTTACGGAGAAGAACCAGTGAAACTACAAACTAAGCAATATCCCGCCTGTTCCCTACAAGAAAACATCAGCGAATATGTAGCACATCTCCAGCTACACATGACCCTCCAAGCCAAAAACCTCATCCCCAACCTCTCCCAAAATTCCGACAGTACTTCGGCAAGGCTCAGTGACCACCGGGAGCAGATGCTCCACCAAACTCAAGCCCACTTTGAAAAACTAGTATCTCGTCAGGGTTTCTTCTAGGCGAGAGCCTCATTTACCGGGAATCGATCGAGCATTTTGATTGCCTCGATCGCATTTCTTTGGATTTGTCCAGAAACGTGGGGTACATGGGGAATTTGGGAGAGAATATCCACCGTCCGCCGCAACAACCGGACAATATCCCCCTCATCCAAATTTGTATGGCTGCACAACTCTAGCCAAGACACCCCCAGCGCCCACTGTTGAATGATCCCCACCAAGTCGTATTCTAGCCAGATCGGTAAAGCCACCTTGTAGCGGTTCTGGAGTTGGAAGAGTTGCCTGCGGATATGCCGGAGACTGTAGAGAGCTTCGACCACGGAATCCGAGGGGGCGTAATTTACCCAAGTATCAGGTCTAGGGGTTTCCGTTACCAAGGCAGCCATAGCTGCCGCTAAATCTTGGGGTTCCAGATGATCCAACTCCCCAGACATCAGCACCAACCCGACCCATAGTTCATTGTCTCCCCGAATGGCGGAGGCGGCTAACCCCTTGGGCGTGGGTGTTAAATCCGTGAGGCAGTCAGATTCCCGGAGAATTTCAATTAGGTTGAGAAAATCTTGCCAGTGCTGCCCTTGATACTTGCGGAACTTGGCTTGGCGATCGCTGATATCTAGATGAAGTTCACTCCGACGCTTTTGGCGCTTAATTAAATTCACCGGATCCCCCTGTTGCTTCAAGGGATGCTCTTGGAGCTTGGCTTCTAGGTCTGCCACTTTTTCTATTTGCGCTTGGACATGGGGAGTCACTTCCAGAACTAATTCCCCGGTCGGCAGTAAAGTGGTTAGTAAATCCGCCACTCGTTTTGTGACCTCATCCCCTTTTTTCCCCTGCCCCGGCTTCAGGATTAGATCTTCTGGAGGCAAAAGACCATCTACCCGCAGACATTGCTGGCTATTAATTTGCACCACATCCGCCGCCGTAGCTACATACCAGCGATTATTCACTCCCAAGCACAGGAGAATGGCGGGCTGTCCCCGCAGGAGAGTTTTATGAATCAAGACCCCAGCTAAGGGGGTAGGCACGGGAATATGTTTGCCCTTGAGGAAAAGTACTGTGCCGAGGGGGGTAGCTTCTAGATGGGTAGCGATCGCCTGCTGGCGGACTTCCAAATCCTGTTGTTGCAGCACCTTTAATAATCGGCGTTCTTCCTTGAGATGCGCGGCAATTTTTTCATAGCTTGCCAACTGCCCCGGATTCACCGCCGCCAATTGAATATCTAACTTGGCTAGTTCCGCCGTCAACTCTGATATGTATTGCTTCTGGGGTTTGAGGTGGAGGGTGGCGAGGTACTGGGCAAAGCTCTGCTCTACTAGTTCCTTGGCTTGGGGCAGGGTGTGGGTCTGCAAAAGATTCAACACCATGCCGTAACTGGGGGTAAACTGACTTACGAGGGGATCCGCCCCCGCCGTTGCTAGATAAAAGGCTTCTTTGATGCCTTCAAAGGGAGTCTGGAGCGTCACCACATTTCCGGTGGTATCCATGCCCCGCCGCCCCGCCCGTCCCGCCATTTGCAGAAATTCGCTAGCAGTTAAGAGGCGATGCCCTCGATCGGTGCGCTTCGAGAGGGTGGAGATCACCGTCGTCCTCGCTGGCATATTGATCCCCGCCGCCAAAGTCTCCGTGGCAAACACCACTTTTACTAATCCTAGACCAAACAACTCTTCCACTAAACCCTTCCAAGCTGGTAAAATTCCCGCATGGTGCGCCGCCACGCCTCGATACAACTGCTCTACCTGTCCGGCTCTGCCTGCTTCAGGATTTTTGGCTAAAAAGTCATCAATACGCTCCTTGAGAATGGCAACTTCTTGGGGATTCACCAAGCTCATGTTCACCACATCCTGCACCGCTCGATCGCACCCCCGACGACTGAAAATAAAGTAAATGGCGGGGAGTAAATTTTTCTGTTGGAGTTGGCTCAAAACAAAGGGAATGCTAGGAGCGTCTGGGCGTTGGCGCAGCCTCTCCGAATCGCCCCGATGGGTTGGTTTTCTGGTGCGCTTTTGCTTCAGACTGGGGTTCACATCCCGCTTTTTGGAGTCCAATAAAGGAAACAGACCATTCAGGTTGCCAAAATAAAATTCGAGGGGGACGGGTCGGAAATTAGAATAAATTAGCTGAGTTTCCCCATGCACCGTGGTAATCCAATCCGTGAGTTGATCACTATTTGCCACCGTTGCCGAGAGAGCCACTAATTGAATTTTGGGGGGACAATAAATTACAGATTCTTCCCACACCGTCCCCCGTTGCTGGTCGTTCATGTAATGGCATTCATCCAACACCACTGCCTCCACCCCCACAAGGGAAGTTCCCACCTGACCAATGGGTGTCCCGTAGAGCATATTCCGAAAAATTTCTGTGGTCATCACCAAAATTGGCGCATCCCGATTCACCGAAGTATCCCCAGTTAGCAACCCCACATTCTCCACCCCAAACTGTTGCCGAAAATCCCGCAGTTTCTGGTTAGACAGAGCCTTGAGAGGAGTGGTATAAAAAACCCTGCCCCCCCGGGCAAGCGCCCGATAAATTGTATACTCTCCAATTAAAGTCTTCCCAGACCCCGTAGGCGCACACACCACCACAGATTTGCCAGCATCGAGGGCGGCGATCGCTTGGAGTTGAAATTCATCGAGATCAAAGGGGAAAATGGTGGCAAGGTTGAGTTTAGACATTATTCAAAAGGTGGTAGTTCTAGTGGAATTGCCCCTAGAATCCCTTTACGGAAATCGTTGAGGATTTGTCTGGCAGCCCGCTCGGAGTCGCCTTGGTATCGGGCTTCCGCTACAGCGAGGAGGTAATCATCCCCCGTCCCAAGCAGAGGATCTAAATGATATCGTGATTGTAACGCAGCCCCGTAGTCTAAGTCTTGGATGATTTCAATTAGGGCGATCGCAATCCGTTGCCAATCGTAGGCAGCTTCCCCAATATCATCACAGATGGCTAGTTTAATCGCTGCGGCTTGGTCATTCAGTTTAGCGGGGATCACCCCCGGAGCATCAAGGAGTTCGATCGCCTCAGAGATGCGAATCCAGCGCAACTGCCGAGTCACCCCCGGTCTTCTGGCACTATCCACAACTCGTTTTCCCAATAGCCGATTAATCAAAGCCGACTTACCCACATTCGGGAACCCAATCACCACCGCCCGCACCGGACGAGGCAACATATCTCGATCGAGCCGTCGTTGATTCATCTCCATTCCCGCATTCTGGGTTGCCTGCAAGAGTTCCCGGATCCCCTTCCCGTGTTGAGCATCAGTAAAGTAGGGAATTTCTCCCTTGGAGCGAAACCAATTGCGCCAAAGCTCCCGGACTCCGGCATCCACCATATCTAATCGATTCAGGACTAATAATTTTGCCTTGGTTCCCACCCATTCGGGAATCTGGGGATGGTAGGCAGACAGGGGAATCCGGGAATCTCGCACCTCCAGCACCACATCCACCCGCTTCAACTGTTCCTTGAGGGCTTTTTCGGCTTTGGCAATGTGACCGGGATACCACTGAATCGGCGGCGTACTCATTCTCAGAAATTTCCTTTGATATTTGTTGTCATAGCCTTGGAGTTTCTGTTACTACCTCGTATTGACTGTTTACCAAAAAATTGGGTACAAAGCCCCGTCATTTCAGGACGGCTCTTAATTTTATTTTTCTTTAGATTTATTCTAAATTTTCATTAAAATAAACCCATGAAAACTCTGAAGTTTAAGCTATATCAACACAAGCGGAACAGATACCTCAAGCAAACCATCAACGCTGCCGGAGTTATTTATAACCATTGTATAGCTCTCCACAAACGTTACTACCGAATGTGGGGCAAACACTTGAACTGTAGCAAACTTCAGGCACATATTGCCAAACTCAGAAAACGACATCCTTTCTGGCAGTCAGTCGGTTCTCAAGCTGTACAGGATATCTGTCAACGCATTGAAAGAGCCTACCAGCTATTCTTTCAACAACACAAAAAAGGAGCCAAACCACCTAACTTTAAGAAAATTAAGAAATATAAATCTTTCACTCTCAAACAAGCAGGATACAAATTCCTGAGTAGTAACAGAGTCAGAATTGGAAATCTGGTCTATCAATACTGGAACTCCAGAGAAATAGCAGGAAATGTCAAGACTCTTACAATCAAGAGGACTCCTTTAGGCGAGTTATTCATGTTTGTAGTAGTTGATGACAGTGGGAATGAACCAATCATCAAATCCGAGACGAGTAGCATCGCTGGGTTTGACTTTGGCTTAAAAACCTTCCTGACTTGCTCAGATGGCACTAGAATTGAATCTCCAGAATTTCTCAAGCAGGCAATGAAAGCTATCAAACAAGCCAGTAGTCAACACTCCCATAAAATTAGAGGTTCAAGCAATCGAGAGAAAGCCAGGAAAAATCTAGTCCGTAAATATGAGGATGTCATTAATTCTCGTACAGACTGGTTTTGGAAACTAGCTCACCAATTAACAGATAGATTTGATATTCTCTGTTTTGAGACTTTGAACCTCAAGGGAATGCAAAGACTTTGGGGCAGAAAGATATCAGACCTAGCCTTTGGGGAATTTCTCCAGATTCTAGAGTGGGTTGCCCAAAAGAAAGGAAAGATGGTGGTATTCATTGATCGATGGTATCCCAGTTCTAAAACCTGTTCTATTTGTGGTCATGTGCTAGAAAATCTAGATTTATCAATCAGAGAGTGGCGTTGTCCATCTTGTCAGTGTGTAAATGGACGAGATGAGAATGCGGCTAGAAATATTTGTGCAGTCGGGGCATCGACTGTTAAGTTAGGTGATGTTAGACAGGGTTTCCCTGCGTTCGCTGTTTGAGCTTAGAATCCTCTTGCCTTTAGGTCGGGGAGTATGTCAAACGGCTTTAGGGCAATTTATTAGCCATCGAGCGGCTCTACAACAACAGGAAGCCGATCGCATTCTATACTTAGCAATACCTAATGATGTTTACGATACTTTTTTCACCATGAGATTTATTCAATCTTTAGTCCAACAAAATCAAATTTATTTAATTGTTTACGATATTGAACAAGAGGCAATTGCTCAATGGCTAATGTAGATACGTATCGGCAGCATATCCAAAACCTTCTCTCCCGCCATGCCAGTCTTGTGTGGGATGAACGCATCCAAGCTCAAACTATCTTTGATAATGAGCGAGATCATTATCAATTAATTTATGTGGGTTGGCGCAATCAACAGCGAGTTTATGGTCCAGTTTTACATTTAGATATTGTAAATAATAAAATCTGGATTCAGCAGGATGGCACTGAAATTGGCATTGCTAATGAGTTAGTTGAATTAGGAGTTCCAAAACACGACATTATTTTGGGCTTTGATCCCCCTAATTTGCGACATTTAAGTGAATTTGCCGTTGGTTGATCTCCCCATGCCTAGAGAGTTACGTTTTTCTAAGGTTCTAATTACAATCTCAGCTATGGCTACTACCTTTCCTTCTCAACCTAGTAGATTGACAAAAGAATTAGAAATTATCTGGGAACCCTTGCCGCCAGATTTTGTTTTGCCCGATGAGCCTGTGGATAATATTGCCCAACCCTTTTTAGCCTTTGCTCTCCGAGAGGCTCTAGAAATTGCCGGATTGATTGTGGCAACTATGCTATTTGGTACTGATTTTGGTCTTTGTACTCAGGTTAATGGTCAGACGGTGATCAAAGCTCCTGACTGGGTTTATGTGCCAAGGGTAAATACAGTCATGAACGATCGCCGTAGCTATACCCCCTACACCGAAGGCGATCTCCCTGCTCTAGTCATGGAATTTCTCTCAGATACCGACGGCACAGAGTATTCTACCAGACCCATCTACCCCTACGGTAAATGGTACTTTTATGAACAGATTCTCCAAGTTCCCCATTACGTAATTTTTGACCCCTACCAAGGCTTAATAGAGTTTTATCAACTAGTTGAGGGTCGCTATCAACTCCTAGAGGCTCCAGAAAACCGCTACTGGGTAGAATCTCTCCAACTCTTTCTGGGAGTTTGGCACGGAACTAAAGCAGAACGGACTGGTTATTGGCTGCGCTGGTGGGATAGCTCAGGGAATCTCCTTCTTTGGGGGAAAGAAAAGCTCGATCGAGCACAGGCAGAAAAAGCTCAACTTCAACAACAAGCCCTGATAGCTGCTCAAAGAGCCGATCAACTGGCTGCCCAACTAAGAGCCTTGGGAATTGAGCCGGAACAGATTTAGAATATTTATCTATGCAGAAAATTTTCGCTAGAGACACTGATTATCCCTGGTTCTGGATTCTGACTGTTGCTGCCCTATTGGTTTACTTAGTTGCCTTAGGGAATCTCCCCCTGCGGGATTGGGATGAAGGAACCTATGCCATTATTTCACGGGAAATGTATCGCTCCCAGAATTGGCTTTACCCCACTCTCCACGGCGCACCCTTTTGGGAAAAACCACCTTTAGTTTATTGGTTGATTGCGAGTAGTTATCATCTCGGTGGCGTGAGTGAGTGGACGACTAGGCTACCCTTGGCGATCGCCTCTGCTCTAGCCGTACCTCTGGTTTATGGCATTGGCAGACATATTTTCGATCGACAATTACCCGCTATTTTTAGTGCGGTAGTCTACCTAACCCTCTTGCCTGTAGTCCGCCACGGCAGGTTAGCAATGCACGATGGCCTTGCTGTCACCTGTTTTTTGTTTGCCCTCTGGTGTTTGCTGAAGGGGGAAAAACGTCGGGTCTATCTTCTTGGCTTTGGAGTGGGCATGGCTTTGTTGACCTTGAGTAAGGGGATTTTAGTTCTGCTCCTAGGGGCGATCGCCCTCGCATTTCTCCTGATTGATTCTCCCCCCGGACTTTCTGGCGGGAATCGTTGGTATGTATTTAAGTCTTGGTATTTTTGGCTAGGGATTGGCTTGTCTGTGATCCCGGTGGTAGCTTGGTATGGCTTACAGATTCGAGCCTATGGGGATGTATTTATCCAAGTCCATTTTCTTAACCAATCCTTCGATCGCATCTCTCAAGCTGTCCACAGCAATACCGGCCCCCCTTGGTACTATCTCTGGGAACTAATTAAATACTCCATGCCTTGGTTCCTGTTCCTGCCGGGGGGAATTTACCTTGCCTATCAACAGTGGGGACAAAGTTGGAGTTGCTTAGTTTTGCTAGGCTTGGGGATTTATTTCCTGCCCATTTCCCTGATGGGGACAAAACTGCCTTGGTACATTATTCCCCTCTATCCCTTTGTAGCTTGGGCTGTGGGGGCGCAGTTAACCGAGCTTTGGCAACAGACTCGCCAATATTCCCGCTACTATTCCCGTCAGTATTCTCTTTTGGGGAGACAAATCTTTACAGGCATTTTTGGGATTCTTACCCTTGGCAGCGTGGCAGGTTTGGTCTATTTTGTTCTGGTCGATCGCCAAGTTGTACTGATCTTGATGGCGATTAACGTAATCCTGACTATGGGGCTGGTGACAATCCTTTGCTGGCGACAGAACCATAACTACCTGATCAGTTTGGCTGGCGGTCTGTATCTTTCTCTAGTGCTATTAATGTGTTCTCGATCGTGGCTCTGGGAACTAAATGAAGCCTTTCCCGTGTATCCTGTAGCGGCTCTGGTGAAAACCCAAACTCCGGTTAATGCTGCGATATACACTTCCTACCCTTACCATCGTCCCAGCCTCAACTTTTACAGCGATCGGCGCATCCAGCCCCAAGATATCAACACCCTCAACCAACTCTGGACAACCTCTCCACCAGAATCCCCACCCTACCTCCTCCTCGATCAACCAGTCCTCGAAAAACTCAATTTAGCCAATAGTCAAGTCTTGGGAACAGCAGAGGGGTTGACGTTGATTGGGAAGAGGAGGTAGGAGGTAAAGGAGGTAAGGGGAGGTACAGGAAGTATAAAGGTAAAAGGTAAAAGGTAAAAGGTAAAATATACAGGAGCCAAGGGGAGGTACAGAAGGCAAAATTAAATATTTAATTGTTGATTTTTTACCCAGTCGTTAATTATCTCCAAACTTAATATCAATTTATTTTCTGATAAATCTAATCGCCTTAGTAATTTTTACTTAATCTGTTGCCTAGGTAGTTCGCTTAATTTTGAGTTTGTTGATAATGTTTAGATGGTTCATTCAACCCCCGACCCCACCACCATCCGCCAAACCCTAATTTTCAATCCATAATCAAAAATATCCCCCCTACTCAAATCCTCCCTGTACCTCCCCTTACCTCCCTGTACCTCCCCTTACCTCCCTGTACCTCCCTGTATCTCCTTTACCTCCTTTACTTATGAAAACCCTCCCCAGACAAAACAAAGCCGAAACTCGTGGTTTTCCCCCAGAAAGAAATTGGAAGTCGCCGCCTTTGCCCAAAATTAGATCGATGCGTTTGGTGAAGTGGCTGGCTCCCGGATTGTTGGTGAAGCGTTGGTTATTGCTGAGTGCGGCGGGGGTGGTGTTGACGAGTTTGGGGTTGGCGATCTGGGTACGGTTAACACCAATTTTCCACCTGATGCAGTTGGCGGGAAATGCGATCGAGTGGTTAGCGACGATTATGCCGAGAAATATATCGGGTCCCTTGGTGATTTTATTAGGGGTGTTCTTTGTATTCTTGGGGCAGACTCGATCGCTGGAAGCCATCACAGAGGTGTTGAAGCCAGACAATGATGATGAGTTGGTGGATTTGTTAATTACCCATCGCCGCTTGAAACGAGGTCCAAAGGTGGTGGCGATCGGGGGCGGCACAGGTTTATCGACACTCCTCCGGGGGCTAAAGAACTATAGTTCCAACATTACGGCGATTGTCACTGTGGCTGACGATGGGGGGTCCTCTGGGCGACTCCGTAAAGATTTTGGGGTGTTACCGCCGGGGGATATCCGCAACTGCCTCGCTGCTCTAGCTGACCAAGAAAAACTGCTGACGGAGTTATTTCAGTACCGCTTTGTCAATGGCAATGGCTTGACGGGGCATAGTTTTGGGAATTTATTCCTCACAGCCATGACCGATATTACGGGAGATCTGGAGCAGGCGATCGCCGCTAGTTCGGAAGTGTTGGCAGTGCGAGGCAAGGTTCTACCCGCTACCCTCATGGACGTGAGCCTCTGGGCAGAATTAGCTGACGGTAGGCGCATTGAAGGCGAATCAAATATTACTGCTGCCAATGGCAAGATTATCAAAATTGGCTGTCATCCCGAAAATCCTCCCGCCCTCCCCGCCGTAGTCCAAGCCATTCGAGAAGCGGATTATATTATCATTGGGCCCGGCAGTCTCTACACTAGTGTGATCCCCAATTTACTCGTGCCAGAAATTCGGGAGGCGATTCTCCAACGGAGAGGCTACGCCAACGCCGCTCGTAATGTCCCCAGTATTTATGTCTGCAATATCATGACCCAACCGGGGGAAACCGATGGCTACAGCGTTTCGGATCATATCCGGGCGATCGATCAAGCCTGTGGACAAAAGCTGTTTGATGCGGTGCTGGTGCACAAGCGAGTCCCCTCCGCCCAGACCCTGATTCACTATGCCCAAGAACAATCTCATCCCGTATTTCTCGATCGAGAAGATATTGCTGCCCTCGGCAGAAGAGTGGTATTAGCCAACGTCATGGATGAAGACGCAGAGACAGGCTTAGTCCGCCACAACCATCTCCAACTATCCCGGACACTAATGCGTTGGTACAGCGCCCACCATCGCTAGTCCTTAAAATTAGGATAATCTAGTTCAAGTTAGGGATAATTTATTAGTTGCAAAGATAAATTTCATTTATGACTTTACACCCGTAGATATAGTCATTGCCATAAAAGTTAAGACAAATTCGGCTTCGACTTCGCTCAGCCAACGTATCGAGCCTTGTCCTAATTAGGCTGTCTAGCACCATAATTGATAAATTCATAAAAAATGCCTAAGTCAACCATCACTTATTGGAATGCCCTGAGTCCAGAAAATAAGGCTCAATGGCAGCCTGTGCAAGGGCTAGAAGGAATGCTAGAGGAATTAACCCTGAGCCTAGATCCAGCAACAGGAGAATATACCCGCTTAACTCGATTTTTCCCCGGTGCGGATACTACTGCCTTTGGGGGCAAGATGCATGATTATCCTGAAGAGGTGTTTATTGTCAGTGGGCGACTGTATGATCACGCCTTTGATGTGTGGCTAGAAAGTGGTCATTATGCCAGTAGACCCCCCGGTGAAAAACATGGACCTTTCCAGACAGATGTAGGATGTGTTGTCTTGGAAATCTCTTTTCCTCAACGAGTTAATACCTAATCAAGCCCAACTCCTAAGGCGTGTAATACAAAACCCCACTCATCAGCAACTTCAGCAATTACTTTGCTCACGGGTTTTCCGGCTCCGTGACCCGCTTTGGTTTCTACCCTAATTAAGACAGGATTATCGCCTTGATGGGCAGCTTGGAGGGCAGCGGCAAATTTGAAACTGTGGCTGGGGACTACTCGATCGTCGTGATCCGCCGTCGTGATCAGGGTTGCCGGATACTTTGTCCCTGCCCGGAGATTGTGCAGAGGGGAATAGGCATAGATGGCAGCAAATTCCTCTGGATGATCGGGGGAGCCATACTCAGAACACCAAGCCCAGCCGATCGTGAACTTGTGAAACCGGAGCATATCCATCACCCCCACGGCGGGTAAAGCTGCCCCAAATAGTTCCGGTCGCTGGGTCATACACGCCCCCACCAGTAAACCGCCATTACTTGCCCCACTGATGGCTAACTTGGAGCTAGAGGTATATTGGTGAGCAATCAGCCACTCCGCCGCCGCAATGAAATCATCAAAGACGTTCTGCTTGTGCAGTTTCATCCCTGCCTCATGCCACTCTTCCCCATACTCGCCGCCGCCCCGCAGATTGGGCATGGCATAAACTCCCCCCATTTCCATCCACACCAAATTACTCACAGAAAAGTAGGGGCTGAGGGAAGCATTAAACCCCCCGTAGGCGTAGAGGAGAGTGGGGTTATGACCATCCAAAACTAAGCCCTTTTTATGGGCGATGAACATGGGGATCGCCGTGCCGTCTTTGCTTTGGTAAAATACCTGCTTGATTTCATAAGCGTCGGGCTGAAAATCTACTTGAGGGCGACGGTAGAGAGTGCTGGCTCCCGTGACCATATCGTAGTGATAGATGGTGTTGGGGCAGGTGAAACTAGTGAAGGTATAGAAGGTTTCTCGATCGTCCCGCTTGCCGCCAAAGCCTCCCGCCGAACCAATACCGGGCAGATCCACCTCCCGCACCAATTTCCCTTCCAAATCAAAAATCTTAATTACCGTATGGGCATCTTGGAGATAGTTTGCCACCAATTGATTATTGATCAAGTTCAGACCCTCTAGGGTTTCTGGGGCTTGGGGAATAATTTCCTGCCAATCTTCTGGGGCGGGGTGATGGATATCGATCGCCACCACTCGCCCCCGGGGAGCATCAAGATCGGTTCTCACCAAAAATTTAGACCCATCATTGCCAAATACTCCATAACTAGCATTAAAAGTATTGATCAATTCGACAACGGGGCTATCTGCTTGGGTGAGGTCTTGGTAAAAAACTAGGTTTTTAGAATCCGTCCCTTTCCAGACACTGATGATTAAATAATTGCCATCCTCGGTGACTCCGGCGGCAAAGCCCCATTCCTTCTGGTCTGGGCGATCGTACACCAAGATGTCTGCGCTTTGGGCAGTGCCAACCCGGTGGTAGTAGAGTTTTTGGTAATAATTAACCTCGGCAAGGGCATCACCCTGGGGAGCATCGTAGCGACTGTAGTAAAACCCTAAACCATCTTTAGTCCAGGAAGCCCCGGAGAATTTGACCCACCGGAGATGATCGGGCAGATCCACCCCCGATTCAATATCTCGGATGCGCCATTCTACCCAGTCGGAACCCGCTTGAGACAAGCCATAGGCCATCAGCCTGCCGTCTTCACTAATGGAAATCCCACCGAGGGCGATCGTCCCATCCTCAGATAGTTTGTTGGGGTCAATCAAGACCTTGGGAGGGCCATCAAGGGATTTGAGAGTATACAGGACACTCTGGTTTTGCAGACCATCGTTCTTGAAATAAAAGTAGCGATCGCCTTCCTTAAAAGGGGCGCTGTAGCGTTCATAGTTCCACAATTTGGTCAAACGCTCTTTGATCTGCTCCCTTGAAGGAATCTGGTCTAGATAAGCAAAGGTAACTTGGTTTTGGGCTTGAATCCAGACCTCGGTTTCTGGCGCATCAAGGTCTTCTAGCCAACGGTAGGGATCAGCAACAGAAGTGCCATGATAATCATCAATTTGGTCTACCTGACGGGTTTGGGGATAGGAAAGGGGGAGCATAGGGGGAGGGGGTAT
>JAAUUE010000446.1 GCA_012031635.1 Coleofasciculaceae cyanobacterium SM2_1_6
TTTTAAGGGGGGTAGGGGGGATCATCCCACAGCAATTTATGGAGATTGTACTTTCTTCAGGGCAGTTTGAAACCTCGGAATTTCTTCAATTAAAGGATGGACATTGTACCAAGTTTGTAGCTTGTCATCGGCATCGTAGTACCGATATTCTAACAAACACCGATTCAACAACAACCGCAAGTGTTCACCATCATTATCCATCTCTTTCCGATGGCACGATCGAGCCAAAATCTCCCATTGATCCTCCTGGACAGTTTTCCGATAGGTTTCCCTGATTTCTTCCACCGCTCGCCTTGCTGCCTTCGCCGTAATCGGCAGTTCATCCGTCCAATCAAGCGCCTTCTGGATCAACTGCATCAAATTCCGCACATGACCACCACTCATCGAACAAAGCAGCCGCAAAGTCTCTGGGCTATCAAAAACCGCCGGGAAATCCAGACCATCCACTTGCCCTGTCAGAGTTTGGACTAACCGGGGATCAATGAGATTAAGCCGCCGACAAATCACCTCCTTTAGCTTATCCAACCCCGCCATATTGTCGCTGCCGTCCTCATTTCGCACCATCACCATCGGCAACACATTGGGCGTATCGTAATTATTTTCTAGTTGGGTTGCTTGCCCGGAATAAATCATAGCGATCGGCACCGTATAGATCACATGACACGCCAAACCCCGTAAAATCTCACTCCGATTCAAATAAATCTCATCATAATTGCTGGGCTTGCCAGCCGCCTCTTTGATTTCCACGATCCTATCAAGGTTATCCGCAATCATCACAATCCCTCGACTATCACCATCTAGGGTTTTTGCCGCCTCCACAATAAAATCATTCAACGCCTCCACCAAAGACGGAGTATTAGCATTGATCCTTTGACGAATTTCGCTCCGTTTATCAGGGATCGCCCGGAGATTGGCAGTAATTTTCGCAAATTGAGAAATTTGTCCTTCCAAACTCAAACCTTCAAAAGACAATTCCGTGAGGGCAATATCCTTGAGGGAATCCCAACGCTCCTGCATCCAATTTAACAAAGGATTATGATTTTGGAGTTCGATCGCCTCCACCAAATGCCGAGTACAAGCCAAAAGAATATCCGCATACTCCGCATCCTGTGGCTCAATATCCTCATCATCCGCAGCAAAATAGACCACAAAATATTTTTCTTTCACCAAATATTCTTGTAATTGCAGGAGTTCCGTAGATTTCCCCACGCCCCGGTGTCCAGAATAGAGCTGACAGGTCGGTTGCTTCGATCGAGTGATTTTCCTTCCCAGTTCCCGCACCACCTCCCATCCGCCCCGCACATCCTCACACTGCACATAAGCCTCCTTCACCGGGGGCTGAAAAGGTTCAAAAGAACTGTAGATTTCCGTCAATAGATCGATCGCCACAAACCACCTCAAATAATTTAGAAAAGCTCCTAACTAATCACCAAGATACTACTTGCAAATTCTCCACTTCTTGAAAATGGGCATTTCTTATCACTAATATCAAATCATACTGCAATGCCAATGCGGCGATCCACGAAGTAGTAGAATATACCAAAACCCATTTTTAGGATGATCATGAAACTCTCCAGAATTTTCGCTCCTTTATTGTTAATATTTTCTCTTCTAATCTCTGGGTGTACGATCGTGGAATCCGGGAACGTGGGAATTGTCTCCAGCTTTGGCAAAGTCCAGCCAGACCCCGTAGAGCCGGGCATTAGCCTTGTATTTCCCCCCATCCGTGAGATTAATCAATTGAGTATTCGGACTGTTGCTCTCCCCCAAGAATTTACTTCCCTCACTAAAGATTCTCAAAAAATCATCGTGGCTGCCACAGCGACCTTTTCGATCGCCCCCGATGCGGCTCCCCAAGCCTATATCCAGATCGGCAGAAGCGTCCAAGCCATCCAAAACACCGTAGTCCAGCCCGTTCTTCTCTCGGCGGTGAAAAATGTCGTCTCTAAGTACGCCATGACTTTTATTATTGAAAACCAAGCCACCGTCGCCACGGAGATCAAACAGGATATTATTAAACAACTCCAACAGGCTGGTTATATCAATTTTCAGGACTTTAATGTCACAGGTTTTATTCTGGATCCCGATGTCCAAAAAGCCGTAGAACAAAAACAAATTGCCATCCAAGAACAGGAACGGAAAAGAACTGAATTAGTCACTGCGGGCATCGAAGCAGATCGGCTTAAAGCCCTTGATTCTGCCCTAACGGAGCGCATTTTGATGAAGCAAGCGATCGATAAATGGGATGGTAGTTCCTTGGTTCCCCCCACAGCCACAGGACAATCGAATATTCTCTTAGGTAAGTAATTTATGCAGGGTTTGTTGCAGGGTTTGAATGTTTATTTGGTCGGCATGATGGGAGCCGGAAAAACCACCGTAGGTGAATTATTAGCACAGGAATTGGGTTATAAGTTCTTTGATACGGATACTTTGATTACGCAAATTAGTAAGAAATCTATTAATGATATTTTTGCTGAGGATGGAGAAGCAAACTTTCGCTCGATCGAGTCCCAAGTCTTAGGAGAAATTTCTAGTTATACTCGCCTAGTGGTGGCAACCGGGGGCGGGATTGTCATGGCAAAGCAAAACTGGAGCTATCTGCAACAGGGTTTAGTCATCTGGCTAGATGCTCCCATTCCCCTACTATTGGAACGTTTACAGAGCGATCGCACCCGTCCTCTTTTGCAAACTCCTAACCCAGCCCAGCGCCTCGAAGAAATTTTTCAACAAAGGCAGGTCATGTACGCCCAAGCCGACCTGAAGATTTCTTTTGATGATCTACAAACCCCTACCATAATCACCACCAAAATCATCGAACTAATCCCCACAGTCCTCCGTAAGCCCAACTCAAACCCCTCTGAAAATACTCTAAATTAACTAAATTTGGGGAAGGGCGCAAAGGGCAAAGAACGCAAAGCCTTGCGCCCCTACGAGGAACTCTATGATTTTTGAAACATTAGACCTCTTGCGTGAATCATGACCCTCACCCTAAATCCCTCTCCCTAGGGAGAGGGACTTTCCTCTTACTCCCCT
>JAAUUE010000447.1 GCA_012031635.1 Coleofasciculaceae cyanobacterium SM2_1_6
TTCTCCCTAGGGAGAAGGGGAGTAAGAGGAAAGTCCCTCTCCCTAGGGAGAGGGATTTAGGGTGAGGGTCATGATTCACGCAAGAGGTCTAGTCAAGAAAAATAGTCAAGAAAATTCGATCGACAATTTTTGATCACTACTTTGATCGCTGCCCTAGAAAAAATGGGTACTATAAAAAGCAATGGGGTCAAACCTAATAATATCTAGATAAAACCGACACAAAAGTTCACAGGTAATCTAGACCTATGCAGGGAGTAACGCCCTCGGTTCTCCAAAGTTTTCCGTAACCTAGTTGCTAAGTTCTGTAGAGAGCTTCGTGGAGAATAAAGGACAAAATCTAACTGACCCCGCCTAACTCATTCTCTCGATGAGCAGGGTAATCAGCCTAAATCATGTCCAAGTTTTCCTAAGCTCCTCTAAAATCCTCCAGATATCCAGACAAATAGTCTAGCTATTCCTGAGATTTCCTTCGGGAAACTTCCCAGAAACCAACTATCTTGGATATCTTTAGATACTTCTAGGTATGCCTCTAGGTATTTCCCTAGACCTTCGTGATTATCTATACATTTGATGATGTTGATCACCAAACGTCCAAGGAAAGATCACAATCCATCCTCGGAATTCCCGACTAACCTAAAGGTAGGTTCCTGAATTATTTAGCCTAGTTAGGTAGTTAAATGATTAATTCAGATTGCCGACCTGACCCTAGGCGCAAGCTCATAACTAATAAAATAGATCACCTTATAGTTCGGTAGGACAAATCCTATGCAACGTCGTAAAAAGTCAATCAATCCATTCCAGCATCTATCCCGATTTCTTGCTCTGCTGCTCCGCTTCTTGGGCAGGGTGATAAACCTGTTGACTAGAGGATTGCTGAAGACTATCCAAAGAATGCTCCCCCGGCGACGGCGGCGATCGACCGCAGCAGGGTTTGTCTTACCAACGGTGGTCATGGTCAGCCTCGTAGTTGTGCTAGTCACCACGGCGGTAATGATTCGATCGTTCGATCGCTCCAGAAATGCCAGCAACTTCCGGGTAAATGAAGCAGTGCTGAATGCGGCGACTCCGGCGCTCGATCGAGCCAGAGCCAAAATCTCCCGCCTCTTCTCCCCCGATGAAACTAACCTGCCCATCGGCACTCCAGACGATCGGCAGATCAAGTCAGCCTTTGAAGCGGGTTTATCTAACTACACCTTCCAAGACGAAGAAAACTTAGTTCTAACTTTTGGTGGAAAAGAGCTCAAAACTGCTTGGCGCTACCCAGTAGATACCAACAACAACGGTAAATTTGATAGTTTTACTCTCTACGGCATTTATTACAGTGATCCCACTACTGGTAGAACTCCTCTAGATGCTCGATCCAAGCCGATGGATGATGGTCAATCCCAGAGTTGTAGCACTGGAACTGACAATATCGGCAACTGGGTAAAGACTGGCAGTGGGGTATTGAAAAAAGCCTTCTTTTCCTATGTAGCAACTGTTCCGATCGGGGAAGATCAAATTGCTGGTCTAGGCAGCGATTACGAGGCTTATGTCGGCAACAAAGGTTTCTCTGCTCTAGAAATGCAACAGGATCAATCTAGACTCAGCCTAGATAACAATGCTGTTTTCTACGAAGATGACTTAGGAATAACCAACGCCCCCCGGTTTTTTATCAATGGTAGAGTCCATACCAATAGCAATTTATTAGTTTCTGCTCCTATTGCTGGCAATGAGGTTGTGTTCCTCCAAGTCAGCAGCCCTGTGTCTTGTTTCTACAAGCCAGAAAATAGCTTGATCTCTGTAGCTGGAAACGTCGCAGCTGGGAGTATTTCTGAAGACACCGATGTCGCCGCAGACCTAGTTAAAGTTCACTTGTTCCGGGGGGAGAGCAACAACCCGACTGTATTGGATAATGCTGCGGGGAATGAACCAGAAAAAAATCCCTTGATTCCCTCTATTAATGGAATTGGTTCTACTGTTCCGAATTTCTACAACAAAACCATAGATAAATTAGGGGGCAAAGACGTTGCTTATAATGACCTTGCCTACCAGAAGAGACTTTCCCTCCTCACCACTGGGGCACTTAATTTATTTAATACTGACCCTGAAGAGTGGGAAAAGGCAACCCCAGCCCTAGTAGATGCGATCGCTCGCTTTCCTCGTGATGTGAAGGAATCCTTCAAGGCAAAATATAACCCGAATAATCCCTTACCTACTTTGCTCCGGAATACTTTAGAAACCTATTTCAAAGAAAGACTCCGGAAAGTACCTTTTGCTGAAATTTCCATCAACAATACTAATGATGCCACTAAACTGGGGGGCGTAGACTTAACCATCGACACCATATTTCCTACCAGTCGAGATATTGCAGACGAGAGTGGCGTGGCAGTGATTGCTCCTCCAGAAGCATGGATGGACCCTAGTGTTGCCAATACAAAATTAACTCCCCGATATTTACCAACCCTCGACCCTCAGTTGGTGAATCCGACTACCAAGCAAAATGACTATCTGGGCGATCGAGTTGTAGTGGGGAATAACCTACCCTACCGTTGGTTTAATGAAAAAAATACAGATATTGTCGGACCACCAACTACCAAGAAGCGACAGTTTGCAAAGCCCGGTTCTGAAAAACCTATATCTGGGATAAGTTGGCTCCAGCCAGCCAAAGCGGATGACCCAAACACTTCCTCTGGCACTTCTGGAGAGCGGAAACTCAGTAGCCGAATTGTAATCTTAGATGACATTGCCGATACCAGTCGGAGTGGCTTTTGGGAAGATGCGGCAGCAACTAGTGAAGCTAAGGTTACTGTCACCAAGCCCGATGGGACTGTAGAGGATCAATTTATTTCTGATGATGTCCGGGGTGGCTTGCGAGTTGTCACGGGAGCGGGATTGTATGTCGATGGTTGCCCTACAGAGGGGACGTTCCCCGCAGAGTTTCCCTGTAATGGCAGTAAAGGTTTAGGGCAGAGATTCAATAGTCCCACAGCAACGATCCTCACGACTCGCTCTTTCTTGCCAGAGCCGAAATCCTAGGATAGAGTTTGAAG